>JAYSUY010000945.1:0-3119 GCA_043718855.1 Saprospiraceae bacterium
CCCACACACATGAACATCCACGCCTCGCTCGCCCTCACCCAACGGCACCCCTCTCTCGCCAAGTGGTTTTACCTCTTGCTGCTCTCCCTGATCTGGGGCAGCAGTTTCATTCTCATCAAAAAAGGGCTGACGGGCTTCGGCTATTTTGAGGCCGCTACGATCCGGCTGATGTCGGCTGGCTTGGCTTTTTTGCCGTTTGGGATGAGCAATTTCAGAAAAATACCCCGCGACAAATACGGCTATGTGGTGCTGACGGCTGTGCTGGGTATGTTTGTGCCGGCGTTTTTGTTTTGCATGGCACAGGTGAAAGTGCAGAGTTCGGTGGCTGCGATGCTGAACGGCTTGACTCCGGTTTTCACCTTCGTGTTCTCCATTTTCATCTTCAAAATCGGCTACAAAATCAACCAGGTTTTCGGGCTGCTGCTCGGTTTGGTGTGTGCGATTTTGCTGGCTGTTGAGCGTTCGAGCAGCGCCATCACATTCAACTGGCACGCCGGGCTGATCATGTTGGCGGCGATGTGCTACGGGTTCAACATCAACTTGATCAAGCAGCAACTGTCTCACATTCCGGCAATTGTGCTGTCTACGGTGACCGTTTCGCTGGCTGGTTTGCTGGCATTTTTCTTGGCTTTTCTGCCCAATCTGGGACACTACCACCCCGACCAAATCCAATGGGTACCGCTGCTATCGCTGATGACGCTGGGGGTTTTTGGCACCGCCATCGCCCAGTTGTTCCAGTACAAACTGATCAAAGAAACCTCCGCGCTGTTTGCCAGTTCTACGACTTACATCATCCCGGTGGTGGCGGTTTTTTGGGGGCTGCTCGATGGCGAGCAATTTCACCTCGTACACATACTCAGCATCGCGGGGATTTTGGGGGCGGTGGTGCTGATCAGGAAAGGCTGAAAGTTGTTTAGAGTTTGAAGTTCGAAGTTTGAGAGTTTGAAGTTGGCTTCGGGCTTGAGATTTAGAACTTCAAACTTCAAACCGTCTCCCTACTTTCTACGAAACCCTAAGCCCGAAGCCAACTTCAAACTCTCGAACTTCGAACTTCAAACCCTCAAACTCCTTCAATTTTTTAAAAAATGCACTTCCTCAACAGCACCCCCGACGACCTCCAAACCATTTTTAACTTCTACGATGCCGCTATCGCCCACCAAAAAGCAGTGTCGGATATGCACTGGCTGCCCTTCGACAGGGAGATGGTGAAAGCCGAAATCGCAGAAGGTCGGCAGTGGAAAATCATGGTGGACGGCCAAGTGGCCTGCGTTTTTGTGGTGGCTTATGCCGACGCTGCCATCTGGGGCGAGCGAGACCGCGACCCTTCGGTGTACTTCCACCGCATTGTGACCCATCCGGCGTTCAGGGGCAACAATTTTGTGCTGAAAATCGTGGACTGGGGCAAGCAGCACGGCAGGGATTTGGGCAAAAAGTTTGTCCGGCTGGACACTTGGGCCGAAAATTTGAAACTGAAAGAAGTGTACCTCCGCGCCGGGTTTCAGTTCTTGGGCATCCAAGCCCCGGCAAACCCCGCTGCACTGCCGAGCCATTATTCGGGGATTATGCTGGCTTTCTTTGAGATGCCAATTGATTGAAAACAAACAAGTTGAGCCTCATCTGAATGGGCGGCACACCTGCATGGTGTGTCGCCCGTTTTGTTTTGCCTGCGCTGCATTGCGCTGTCCACTGCTTTTTTCTAAACACCCCTGAGCATGGTTTGAGCATGGTTTGCCTGGTGGCTGAGCAGTGCGGAGCCGGACTTTTGTGGGGCCAAAAAGAAACGACGTAGCAACTTAGTGGTCAGCCCATCGAGGCAGGAATAGGACGCGGATGCATCTGGATTGTCGTGCATGAGGGACGGCTAAGTTGTTACAAATCACGACACCCAATTCCGCTTGGGCAGACTTTCAGGGCAAACGCACCAAATCTGGAAAGCGGGTTTTAAACAGTGGCAAAGCCCCAGCGGGGCGCAGTATCGGTAGATAAGATTACCCCCAGAAAATTTTAGCCCCAGCGGGGCGCAGCAGACACCTGTTTCTGCTGCGCCCCGCTGGGGCTGGGTGGCTGTGGCCACTACATTTCTACCGATGCTATGCCCCTCCGGGGCTTCCAGATTTTGATGCGTTTGCCCTGGCAGACTTTGGCATAGACGCTAAACAACATTAGTTTTGCAGTACTGAACTACTCTGTCATCACAATTTAAAACGTCCAACTTTTATGAAACGCCTGTTCAAAATCCTCGGCTACGCGCTCCTCGGCATCGCTCTCCTTGTCGGCATCGCCGTCGCCTACATCGCTTTGCGGGGCATCCCGGATTACCCCTACGCGCCCACTCCCGAAATCCTCGCCCTCAAAGTGCAGCCCGACAGCACCCGCGTGGCACGCGGCGCGAAAATCGCCAGCCTACTCTGCAACGAGTGCCACCGGGACAACTCAACGGGTCGCCTCACAGGTCGCCTCATGCCCGATCTGCCCCAGGAGTTTGGCGTGTACGCTTCGCTCAACATCACACACGACCGAGAACACGGTGTAGGTGCCTGGACCGATGGCGAACTGTATTACTTCCTCCGCACGGGCATCCACAAGGACGGCCGCTGGTCGCCGCCCTTCATGCCCAAGTTCCCGCTCATGGCCGACGAAGATCTGTACAGCATCATCGCTTGGCTGCACTCCGACGATCCGCTGCTCGAAGCCGCGCCGCAGGAGTTCCCGCCCAACAAGCCCAACCTGTTCATCAAGTTTTTGTCGAACGTAGCCTTCGCTCCACCACCGCTACCCACTGCACCCATTGCCATGCCCGACACCACCAACAGGGTGGCCTTAGGCAAATATGTGGCTGACGCGCTCTGCGCCTGCTACGCCTGCCACTCGGCGGATTTTGCCAAGCAGGATGCGCTGAACCCCGAAAAAAGCCTCGGTTTCTACGGCGGAGGCAACCCGATGCTCAATATGGAGGGAGAGTTGGTGCCTACGGCGAACATCACGATAAATAAGGAAACGGGCATCGGCGCATGGACGGCAGAGCAGTTCCGCGAGGCCACCAAGTACGGCAAAAACCCAAAGGGCGGCCCGCTGCACTATCCCATGTTCCCACACACGACGCTGAGCGACAGCGAGGT
>JAYSUY010000946.1:0-3112 GCA_043718855.1 Saprospiraceae bacterium
GCCATCGCCCCACTCGCGGTGGGCGACCCCGTGCGGATGTACGGCGTGCTGGTCGGCAAAGCCACCCAACCCATCCCGGCGGGCGGTCTCATTTCCACCCAAAACCTGCGGCACGCCGCCGAAAACTTCGGCACCCGGCAGGGCGAATACCGCTGGACGGCCCCCGACGTGAGCCGCTTCGAGGGCCGCACCTTCATGGGCTACCACCGCCCCGACGGGCAAGTGGGCGTGCGCAACTACTGGCTCGTCATCCCGCTGGTGTTCTGCGAAAACCGCAACATATTGGTGCTGAAAGACGCTTTTTTGAAAGAACTCGGCTACGCACAGCCCGATGTTTACCGAAACCAACTGCGCGACCTCGCCCAGTTTTTCCAAAAAAACGGCACCACCGAGGGGTTTGTCACTGCCAGCGAAATTGAGGCGGTGACTTCAAGTCACCGCCTCAATCCTGCCGCCGCCCGCCCCTTCCCCAACGTGGATGGCATCCAGTTCCTCACCCACGAGAGCGGCTGCGGCGAAACCCGCGACGACTCCGAAAACCTCTGCGCCCTGCTCGCTGGCTACTGCGTCAACCCCAACGTGGCGGGCGTGACGGTGCTCAGCCTCGGCTGCCAACACGCCCAAATCAACCTGTTTCGGGAAAAATTGGCCGAAAAAGACCCCGATTTCGCCAAGCCGTTGCTGTTTTTCGAGCGGCAAAAGTGGGCCACCGAGTACGCCATGCTCTCCGAAGCCACCCGCCAGACCTTCGAAGGTTTGGCCCAAATCAACCAACTCCAACGCAGCCCCGCCCCGCTCCACCACCTCAGCATCGGGGTGAAATGCGGCGGCTCCGACGGCTTTTCGGGCATTTCTGCCAACCCAGCAGTCGGCCACTGCGCCGACTTCGTGGTCGCGCTTGGCGGCAAAATCCTGATGGCCGAGTACCCCGAACTCTGCGGCGTGGAGCAGGAACTCATCAACCGCTGCGCCTCCGACGAGGTGGCCGACGATTTCATCCAACTCATGCGCGAGTACGCCAGCCGGGCCGAGGCCATCGGCGCGGGCTTCGACATGAACCCCTCGCCCGGCAACATCCGCGACGGCCTCATCACCGATGCCATCAAGTCGGCTGGCGCGGCCAAAAAAGGCGGCACCTCGCCCGTCACCGCCGCTGTCGGCTACGGCGGCTACGCCCGCCAACCGGGCCTGAGCCTTGTGTGTACACCGGGCAACGACGTGCTCTCCACCACCGGCATGGCGGGCGCGGGCGCAACCATCCAACTCTTCACCACCGGCCTCGGCACGGCAACCGGCAACCCCATCTCGCCGATGGTGAAACTCGCCACCAACGACGCGCTCGCCCGGCGTATGCCCGACATCATCGACCTCAACTGCGGCCCCATCATCACCGGCGAAAAAACGGTGGAGCAGATGGGCGAGGAGATTTTGGAGTACGTCATCGGCCTCGCCTCGGGCGAGTACGACACGAAGGCGATGGGGCTGGGGCAAGATGATTTTATGTTTTGGAAACGGGGCGTTTCTTTATGAGCACATTTTTCAAAACCTTTGACCGTAATACTTGAACACAATTAGTTGACATAAACACATAGGCACATAGAACACATAGTTTTGAAAACCAGCACTCTATGTTTCCTGTGTGCCTATGTGTTTAAATTTGCCAAGTACTTACCAAATCGCGCAATCGCCATGAACAGGTCAGACATCCGTGCCCTCATCGCTCAGGGCCACCTCTCGGAAGCCCTCGAAGCCATGCAACAATTGGCGGCAGGCACCCGCCACGAAAACGAGGTGGCCTTGTTGTCTTCCCGCCTCCGCTCCATCGAACAAGACAATCGGCGCGGCCTGCTTTCCGCCGGGGAATTCGACCGCTCCCGGAATCAGATCACCCATGCTTTGCTGGAATTGCTGAACGAGTTGCCGGAAGGGGCGACCGCCGCCATTTCCGTGACCCAACCGCCCGCAGGTGGCGGCGGCACGGGCCAGGGAACGCCCCCAGCCGCTCCATCTGGCACGGGCGATGGCGGCACTGCTCCCGGCGGGAGCAGCGGCACAGGCGATGGCGGCACTTCGCACAAAATGTCTGTCTGGATAGGTGTGGGTTCGCTGGCCGCGATTTTGGCGGCGGTGCTGTTTGTGCCTTGTCCGAGTTCGGCGCAATTCTTTGTTTTTCAAGTCATACTGGCACTGGGCGCGGCGGGCATCGGATCCATCCTGCCGGGTTTTCTTCACCTCGAATTCACGGGCGCGAAGGCCGGGGGAGCCTTGGCGCTGGTGCTGTTGGTGCTGTGGCAAGACCCGGCTGGCAAAATCGGCAATGACCGCTGCAAACACCTTGATGCACTGCCTCTGACCGTTTTTGTTTCGGGCAAAAACGGCCAATCCACCCAGTCGCTCCGGCAGTAAGGCTACGTCGTGCTGGATGTCAACGGCGAGCGCAAAAAGGAACTCATTGACGACAAGGGCCAAGCCAGTTTCAAAAACCTCCACGTGGGCGACCAGATCCGCCACCTGAACGTGGAGTTTTCCGAACCTTTCCAGTCCACGCGCGCCGACTCGGTGTACACCCTCGATGCGTCCGGGCAGATTTACCTCGAAGTGGCTTTGCAGCACCTCGGTCGCGTGTTCGGCACGGTGCTGACGGGCGACCAGCCGCTCGCCGGGGTCATCGTTCTGGTGGACAACACTTTTGCCGACACCACCAACATGACGGGTTCGTACAGTATTGAGGTGCCAGAAAACAAACAACGCCCCGACCCGGAAGTCAAATTTTTCAAGGAAGGCTACCGGATGGACATCAAAAAAGGATACCCGCAAAGCAACCAACCGCTCAATTGGGTGATGCAGAAATTGCCGGTTAAGAAACGTTGAGGGAAGCACCCAAAACAACTTCGTCGCCCCCGCTGTCCTTGTCATGTCGCAACGAAGTGGAGACATCTACACAACCCAAGTTTCCCGGCATCTCTTGGCCGAGGTTTCCGAACGGTGCCTGGGTTGTGCAGATGTCTCCGCTGCGCTGCGACATGAACTGTGCTTACGGAGTATGAAAAAGAGGGTATTTTTTTAAGTTGTTTGAGGTTTGAGGTGGTATTCGTTGTCAAAGTCCTTGCCG
>JAYSUY010000947.1:0-3103 GCA_043718855.1 Saprospiraceae bacterium
TACTTTGCATAAGTACCACGACACAAATGTCTCGCAAAGGCGCAGAGACGCAAAGTTTTGATTCTGTATACTTTGCATAAGTACCACGACACAAATGTCTCGCAAAGGCGCAGAGACGCAAAGTTTTGATTCTGCATACTTTGCAGACACCAATTTTGGCGATATACTTATTTGAACTACTCCACACCTGGCACAGGTGGAAGCACAGGGCGCACCACCACCACCGTTCGACGGTTTTTCTGGCGGCCATCGGGCGTTTCGTTGGAGGCTACGGGATAAAACTCGCCACGTCCGATGGGGGTGAGTTGGTTGGCGTTCACGTTGAAATCTTGGATGAGCCAACGCACAATGTTGGTGGCGCGGGCAAGACTCCAGTCCCAAGTATCTTTCAGGGTTTTGTCCTTCGGCAACACGTTGTCGGTGTAGGCCACGATGTCTACATCAAGGTCGGGTCTGGCGAGCAGAAAGTTGGCGAGGGGAGGTAGCAGTTCCTTCCCTGCTGCACTGATCGTCAGCCCATTGGCATCAAAAATAGCTGCATCGGGCAAGGTGATGAGGATGGTTTCGCCCAGAGCGACTACCGTCACGCCAGTGGCGGATTTGGGCACGAAGCCTTTGATCAGCGCATTTTCGAGTTCTTTTAGTCGTTTTTCGCGGTCTTGCTGCACTTTTTGTACCCGTGTCAGCACACTGTTGCGCTGTTCGAGGGTCTCGGTGATCTGGGTGAGATTGCGTTCGAGTGCGGTTTTTTCGGTCGCCAACTTGCTGGCTGATTCGCCCATCTGTCGGGTGCGAGCGGCTATGTCTTCTTGAAGCATCCTGATTTGTTCCTCCTGTTGCCCAATGCTGCGGTTAAGGTCGCCCACTTCTTTGGTAAGGTGGGCCGTCTCAATTTTTCGGTCGGTGAGTTCGCGGTGGAGTACGGTTTCACGGGCATCGGCGGCTTGGCGAGCGGTGAGTTCGGCGCGGTAGATTTTGGGTTTGACGCAGGAGGCGATCAAAAGCAGGAGGGTGACTGCGAGGGAGAGTTGGTAGGTTTTGTGTATCATGGTTGAACCGTTTATGATGTTTGTTTTTCGACACAAAGATTAAAAATCTGACCTCCTCAGCAGGTACTTTGCGCTTTCTTTGCGGCTAAAACTGGCGAAGTCAACAAAATGAGGTATTTTTCTTTCTTTTTTCTATTGTTGTGTTGTGCAAGTTGTACCCTGAATGTCAAGCAGTTGGAGGGCAATTGGCAAGCATCTGCTTTTTACGAGGAAGGTCAGTCGTCGTCTGTGGCGTTAGACTCGGTGGCATTGGTGCTGGAGCCTGCGAAGCAGCGGTACGAGTTCCGTTCGATGGGTCGTTATCGCGAATCGGGGCCGCTGCGAGTGGAGGGCAAACACTTGTTTTTGAGCGACACGACCGTGCAGCCAGCGCAAAGTCGAGCACTGCGGGTGCTGTTCCTCTCCGAGGACACCCTGAAATTGCTGATGTCAGCTGGGGGTGAAGAGCAAGTGCTGTTTTTGAAAAAACAGTGAACCTTGCGAGCGGTATTCAGTTTACCTTTGCCTTGAATAATGACCAAGTGAACAAAAAAAACGCCGTCGCTTTCGGCTATGGCGGGTAAAGGGGGGCTGCCCTGGTATTGACGGGAAGGTGTAGTCGTTTCGTAAGCATGCCGGAGCATGGTTGGTTACTCCGTAAAAAATAATGACCGAACAACAACTGGCAACTATCAGTATGCCATGGCTGCCTAAGTCAAGTTGATTTAGAAGGCTTTTGTACCGCGTGAGGGCCACGCTCAGCGTCGCTCACTTTGGTTTGACTTCTGCTACACAACCCGCCGTGCATCAAATCTTTTGCAGAATAGTCCCGCAGTATGCTCTGGATGTGGGATGAAACTTAGGAGATAAGGCGCAGATGTGTCGGTCACGGAACCAGTCCTGCGCTCGAAAAACCAATCTGTGAATAAGCATGTAGAAGGCGTTGCGGCGCTTTGTCCGGACGCGGGTTCGACTCCCGCCAGCTCCACACAAAAATACCAACCACTTGATGTTCAGGTGGTTGGTTTTTTGTAAAACTCAACACACACTCAACATGGTCGACAAAGATGCTGTCACAAAAGCCGTCAAGGCGCAGTTGCAACTGCTCTACGGCGAGCGGCTTGCCCAAGTCATTTTGTACGGTTCCTATGCTCGCGGCGACTTCCATGAGGAGTCGGACATGGATTTCTTGGTGGTGCTGAAGGACGAGGAGATCGAGGTGGGGAAGGAGGTGCTGAAACTGAGCATGGCCCTGTCGCCGCTCAATTTGACGTATGGCATCATCATTTCCAAACACCCTACGACCTACAAGGAGTACCGAACCTCGCCTTTTACTTTTTACCAAAACATCCGAAGGGAAGGGATAGAATTATGAACGTTCCGATTGACAAAATCATAGAAAAAGCCGCAGACGCGCTCTCGGATGCTGAGTTCAATCTGCAATACGAGCGCCACGAAGCGGCTATTAATAGGGCCTACTACGCTATCTTTTACAGCATCTCCGCATTGTTGGAGGCCAAGCAGATCAGCACCAAAACCCATCAGGGAGCGCACAACAAATTCAATGAATATTACCTCAAAACTGGGTTGCTGCCCTTGGAGTTGAACACTTGCTTGGACGTAGTCTTTTCCTTGCGGCAGTCCGGCGACTACGACCTTCGGTTTGAACCTGACCAAGATGATGCAGCCTCCGCAGTCGAAAACGCCCGCACCTTTCTCACCGCCACTCAAGCCTACTTCGCTACTCAACAATGACTCAAGTCCTTGAATCCCAAGACATCCGCGCCCTCGGCTCCAACCTCGAACTCTTGGCACAGCAGGTCGTGGAAGGTTTCATCGTCGGCCTCCACCGCAGTCCGTTTCACGGGTTTTCGGTCGAGTTTGCCGAGCACCGCCTCTACAACCCCGGCGAGAGTACCCGCAACATCGACTGGAAGGTGTACGGCCGCACGGACAAACTCTTCGTCAAAAAATTTGAGGAAGAAACCAACCTGCGCTGCCACATCGTGGTAGACGCGTCCTCCACGATGTACTTCCCCTGGGAGGAAAAACAGCCCGACAAGTACAAGTACAAA
>JAYSUY010000948.1:0-3102 GCA_043718855.1 Saprospiraceae bacterium
TGGCTGAGGAAAGCGGTTTTTACGCTCGACTCGTTTTTGACAAACTTTTTGCCCGTGATCTCGATGAGGTGCCAGCCAAACTGGGTGAGTACTTTGTAAATCTTCCCTTGCTCGCCGGTGACGAAGCACACGTTGTTGAATTCTGGCACCATCTTGCCATTGGCAAACCAGCCCAAATCGCCGCCCTGAGCAGCAGACCCGTCTTGACTGTTGCGGCGAGCCAGCGTATCGAAGGATACTCGCTTGCTATTGAGGATGGTCAACAGGCTGTCGGCTGTTTTTTCAGTTGCCGGGTTTTGTGCGCCTTGAATCAGGATGTGGCGTGCGCGCACGGAGTCGGGCAATACTTTGCGGTCGATAATTTTGACGACACTCCACACGTCGCCGTCCAAGTATGGACCAACGACCGTGCCCACAGGAAGGCGCAGCAGCGTGTCGGCCACAACGGGCGGCAACACACCTTTTGCTTTGTAGGTGTTCTCAAAAGTGCCATTGTTCAGCGCAACGTAAGCCGAATCGTTGGCCGCTGTGCGGAAGCCCTCAACCATATCAGCAACGGCTTCGCGAGCAAGAATACTGTCTGCACCGGTAGGCACTACGTCAATCGTCACGTAGTCCACAATGCGTGTCTCCTCCTGTTTGTCAAAAAGGTGTGGGTTTTCTTTCAAAAACACCTTGTAATCATCATCGGTAGGCTTCGCTTCCTCATCGGTCACTTTATCGTAGCCGATGCGGACGTAGCGGAAGTCTACGCGCTCGTTGTTTTCGCGGAACACCATCTCTGCCTGCCAACTGGGTGTGTAGAGGCCCTTGGAGATGAGGTTGATGATTTTGGACTGCTTGCGGTCTTTGATGACTTCATCGACCATTGTTTTCCAGTACACGCGGTTGCGCTCGTCGGTGAAGGTCCCTTCGTCAATCTGGGTCTTCACGCTTTGCAAGGTAGAGCGCTGCACTTGGCGGGTGTTTGGATCGCTGAAGCGCTGCACGATGACCGGGCTAAGGTTGGTGCCAAACTGGAGGTCTGTCAGTTCTTCTTTGCCGATACCGAGGCCCATTTTTTCAGCCTCTTGCTCCACGATGCTTTTTTCCAAGAAAAAATCCCACACGTCGCTCCTCACCTGAAAGGGGTCTTGCTGTGCGTTGCCGTAGATGATGTTCTGGTAATTCTCAAACTCAGAGCGCTTGATTTCCTTGCCGTTCACCCTTGCCAGGGTGTTGATATCGCCCTGCGAGTTGCGCTGCGAGTTGGACATAAATTCCATCAGGAGGAAGCCGCCCAAAGCCAAAACCATCAATGCGATGAGAATCCATCCATTTTTTCTAATCGTTCCGATTAAAGCCATTTTGCTGTAATTAGTTGAAAGTCAGAATTTTAATTGCCAAAAAGTGATGCTTTTTAAAAAGCAGTCGCAAAGGTAAAATTTTCGACTTGAATTTCGCCCCCCCTGTTAAGGAACGGTGCTGGAATAAAGGTACAGATTTGGGGAGGCGTTTTGCTTCCAGTTGAGGCGGGAGGAGGGCGTTTAGTGGGGCCTAAACAACCGACGAGCAACGAAAACAGCGACAAAACAAGCCCGCCAAATCT
Source organism: Saprospiraceae bacterium (assembly GCA_043718855.1). Taxonomy (GTDB): domain Bacteria; phylum Bacteroidota; class Bacteroidia; order Chitinophagales; family Saprospiraceae; genus M3007. Next base: position 1,589 of record JAYSUY010000948.1, read on the forward strand.
GTACCTGTATTCCAGCACCGTTCCTAAGGTCATTTCGGTGCCCACATTTTCACCTCGATGGCCCGCAGCCGGTGGGTGTCGCCCAAGCGCAGGGTGCGTTTTTTCAGCAAAAACAAGCCGGTGCCAGCCGAGACGACCGATGTGCCGTACAGTTTGCCCAGTTGCAGGTCGCGGTCGTTGTAGATAAAACGCCCTGCGGTGGCGGCTACTGCCATCGAAAACCCAAAGGTGGTGAGCGCACCGCCCACAATGCGCCAAATGGGCCGCCGGTGCAGTCGGAGGGCGGCGATGTCGGAGACTTTGACTGGAAAATTATCGAGCAGCAGCGTGTTCGATTCGGGCAAGATGTCGGTGATTTTCCGCTCGTACCAGTAGTCCTCCTCGCCCACCAAGCGAAATTGCAGCACCTGACCGATGTAGTATTTGGTGGTCTTGGCGCGGTTGGCTCGTTCGAGCAGCAGCATTTTCTGGCTTGAGGCCAGCGTGGGTAACATCAAGAGGGCAAAAAGCAAGGCAGCAAGTCGCATGGGCAAAATGTTGAAAGATAAGAGGTTGTTTGAATTTATCTGCCGGAGTCAAAAAGAGTGGATTTTGTTGTCAGGCAAGGCTCGTTTTTTGGTGCATAGCCGGGGTTCTGCGCTAAAAAACAGCCGCAGCATGACGACATAAGACGCGCTTTTTGCCCCGGTACGATAAATTTAAACAACCTCTAAAGGAGCGGCAAAAACTACTTTTGCCCTCATGGAAAACAATACGCCCAAACCTTCGCGCGGCGAGCAATTGGACAAATGGTCGAGAAGCATCATCGCTATGGTCATCGGGGTCATCGCCGGAGCACTGGTGATTTCAGTAGGCTTGCCTACGCTGGGGGCCAATCTCTCCAAAATCCTCATCACTTTTTTGGCGCTGATCATCATCACTGGCCTGCTGGCAACTTGGGTGGTGTTCCGCAAAGAACGGGTGCTGAAGCGGATATTTGGGGTGAGCGACACGGACTTGAGCGAATTCAACCGCACCGCTCGCGCCTTGATCGACAGCCTCGCATCACGAGATACAGCGGCTTCCAAAATGCACCTCGAAATGCTGGTGCGGCGCGGCACGGCTTGGTATTCCTGGATCAGTTTTCGGCGCTGGGTGGTGGTGGTCATCCAGTCGCTGTTCGTGGCACTGGGCGGACTGCTCGGCACCATCCTGCTCTACAACCAGAACAAACTGCTCACCCAGCAAAACGAACTGATGCGGCATCAGACCAAGCGGCTCGACCAGCAGACCTACCTCCAAGAGGCCGAGCGGCGCGGCTCCCTTATCTTCCTGATGGGCAACATTTTAGATGCGCTCAACCAAGAATTGCGCTACGATCTGGGCACTCCGGGCGTACGCGATCTTTCCCCCCAACTCATTGGCCGCATCATCGCCCTCAGCAACAGCCTCCGTCCCTACCGCTACTTGGACGGCGACTCGCTCATCGTGCGCGAACTCAGCCCAGAGCGCGGCCATTTGCTGCTTTCCATCAT
>JAYSUY010000949.1:0-8692 GCA_043718855.1 Saprospiraceae bacterium
CCAAGCGTACTTGACGGCGGAGGCACTCTCCGAAATCGCTCGAATCACGCTCCAAAACATCGAAGCCTTTGAAAAAGGGGCTTTTTTAGAAAATCAAATCACGGTCTCTTAGGAGCAGTTTGGAAATAAAGTAACAGTTGCCTCCCGCTGCCTTGTCATGTCGCAGCGCAGACATCTACACAACCCAAGTTCCCTGCTATCTCTTGGCAATGGCTTCCCGATAGAGCCTGGTTTGTGCAGATGTCTCCGCTGCGCTGCGACATGACAAGTCGGGGGCGAGTACCAAACTGTTACTTTATTTTGATCGCGTTCCTTAGTGCAAAAAACAACAGCACATCCAAAACCTTTATTTTGAGATACTTAACGACCATACTATCCGCTGTGCTGTTCTTTCCCTCCTGCCAAAAGCAGCCTGAAAAAACCCAGCCCACGATGGAGCGGATCACCGAATCCGTCTATGCTTCGGGCATCATCAAAAGCAAAAACCAGTACCAGGTTTTTTCCACGGTGGGCGGCCTGATTCAGAAAATATTAGTCAAGGAAGGCGACGTGGTCAAAAAGGGCGATGCCCTATTTGTGGTGCAAAACGAAACGTCGAGGCTGAACGCCGAGAACGCCAAATTAGCCGCCGACTTTGCCGATTTCAACACGACCGGTGACCGCCTCCGCGAGTTGAAAGGCACCATCGAAACAGCCAGAAGCAAACTACTCAACGACTCGCTTTTGCTGGTGCGGCAGCGCGGGCTGTGGGCGCAGCAGATCGGCTCCAAAGTGGAGTTGGAGCAGCGCGAATTGGCCTACATCAGTTCAGTAAACAGCTACGAGGCGGCGGTGCTCAGGTACAGAGACCTGCAAAAACAACTCAAATTCGCTGCCGCTCAATCCCAAAAACTACTTTCCATCAGCAAAACGGTGGCGCAGGATTACACCGTTCGCAGCCAAACCGACGGGCGGGTGTACAGCATCACCAAGGAGGTGGGCGAGATCGTGAACACCCAAACTCCGGTGGCCATCATTGGCGATGCCGACCAGTTTGTGGCCGAACTCCAGATTGATGAAAGCGACATTGTCCGCATACGGCCCCAGCAGCGGGTGCTGCTGACGCTCGACAGTTACAAGGGCCAAGTGTTCGAGGCGACGGTTTCCAAGATTGACCCGATCATGAACGAACGCTCGCGGACCTTCACGGTAGAGGCCGATTTTACCCAAAAACCGCCCACTTTGTATCCAAACCTGACCGCCGAAGCCAACGTCGTGATCCAAACCAAGGAACAAGTCATCACCATTCCGAGGGCCTACCTGCTGGACGACTCTCTGGTAGTTTTGGAAAACAAGGAGCGACGAAAGGTGGAAATCGGTCTGAAAGATTACCTGAAAGTGGAAATTCTCAGCGGCCTCTCTGCGAACGAGGTCATACTCAAGCCCGGCCAATGAAGTACGCGCTCATCGCAGACATTGCCAAGTCGCTCCTGTTGGCGCGTTGGAGGCAGTCGCTCGTCGCCGCCATCGGCGTGACGTTCAGCATCACGATGTTCATCGCGTTGCTGGGTTTTATGAACGGGCTGAACGACCTGCTGGACGGCCTAATTTTGAACCGCACACCGCACGTCCGGCTGTTCAATGAGATCAAGCCCAACCCCAACCAGCCCATCAATCTTTCAGGCGACTTCAAAACAGGCGGGCACAACTTCATCCGATCCATCAAGTCGAGTGGCAGCCGTTTGGAGATTGCCAACAGTGCAGCCATCGTGAAAGCCGTGAAAGCCGACCCGCGCGTACGGGGGCTTGCGCCCAAAATCACGGCCCCCGTGCTGTACAACGCTGGCACGGTCGACATCACGGGGGTGGTCAGCGGCATTGATGTGGTGGCCGAGAGCGAACTGTATTTCTTCAAAGATTATGTCCGCGTCGGCAACCCGCTCGACCTGCAAAACGGGAGCAACAGCATTATTTTGGGCAAAGGCCTGGCAGAAAAACTGCTGGCTGAAATCGGTGACGTGGTGCAGGTGACGACCGCAAAAGGTGACCGTCTGCCGCTAAAAGTGGTCGGTTATTTCCAGTCGGGCATAGCCGAATTGGACAAAGTGCAGAGTTTCGCGTCCATCCCCACCGCCCAAAAACTGCTCGGCGAGTCCAATAACTACGTTACCGACCTCCAAATCAAACTTCACGACCTCAATACAGCGCCCACTGTCGCCAAAGAATACGCCAGGCTTTTTGGGTGCGATGCCGAGGATATTCAGACGGCCAACTCGCAATTCGAGACGGGCAGTTTTGTCCGTTCGCTCATCTCGTATGCAGTGGGCATCGTGCTGTTGATCGTAGCCGGGTTCGGCATCTACAACATCCTGAACATGATGATTTACGAAAAAATGGACACCATCGCCATCCTGAAAGCCACCGGTTTTTCGGGCAGCGACGTGCAAAAAATATTCATTGGGATTGCGCTGACCATCGGACTGCTGGGCGGTTTGCTGGGCCTGTTGTTGGGCTTCTCGCTGTCGCTGCTCATTGACCAGATACCTTTCAACACAGCCGCTTTGCCGACGGTGACGACCTACCCGGTCAATTACAACCCCAAGTTCTACATCATTGGGATTGCGTTTTCCATTGTCACCACTTACCTGGCCGGTTTTTTCCCGGCAAGAAAGGCAAGCAAGGTGGATCCTGTCATCATCATCCGAGGGAAATAACATGGAGCAGACCGTTCTTCAATCGCAAGGCATCAACAAGTATTTCAATGACCCGGTGACGGTAAAAGTCTTGAACGACATCAGTTTTTCGGTAAATCGGGGCGAATTCGTGGCCGTTACCGGCAAATCCGGTTGCGGCAAATCCACGCTGCTCTACATCCTCTCCACGATGGACACCGACTACGAAGGTGATTTGTGGATTGACGGAGAGGTGATGCGCGGCAAAACTGAAGCAGAACTTGCCCGTATCCGCAACGAAAAGATCGGCTTCGTTTTTCAGTTTCACTACCTGCTGAATGAATTTTCGGTGCTAAAAAACGTGATGCTGCCGGGCTTGAAACTCCAAAGATACGCCGAAGCAGAAGTCGAACACCGAGCAATGGAACACCTAAAACTGCTCGGCATAGAAGCACTTGCCCTGAAAAAAGCCAATCAACTTTCAGGCGGCGAGAAACAGCGGGTCGCTATCGCGCGGGCTTTGATCAACGACCCCATCGTCATCATGGGTGACGAGCCGACGGGCAATCTGGACAAAAAAAACAGCGACATCGTGTTCGATATTTTCAAGCGATTGGCGGAAGAACTGAAGCAAACGCTGCTCATCGTGACACACGACGAGGCTTTTGCGAAAAACACCCACCGCATCATCGAAATGGAGGATGGGCGAATCATCAAGCAGTAGCCAGGCCTTATTCACGCTCCCCTACAACGACCGCCAAGCCGCCCCCAAAAACGCGACCAAATCTCCCGCAATCAACGACTCCTGCCCAAGTTCGGCGGCTGCCAAATCACCGGCCCTGCCGTGCAAAAAGACACCCAGCCGAGCAGCATCTTGGGGCGCGTAGCCCTGCGCCAGCAGGCCAGTCAACATCCCGGTCAGCACATCACCGCTGTTGAATTTGAGTTTTAAGTGTTGGGTTTATTGTTATAAAATCGCGGAAATTGCCGTATTTTTGTGTTCAAAATTGCACAGAATGGCAAAAAAATTAGTCCGTTTCGACTGGGCAATGAAGCGGCTGCTCCGCAACAAGGCTAACTTCGACATCTTGGAAGGTTTCCTTTCCGAGTTGCTCCATGAAGATTTTAAGATAAAACAAATCCTTGAAAGCGAAGGAAATAAAGAAACCGAGGACGACAAGTTCAACCGGGTAGACATTCTCGTGGAAAACAGAAAGGGCGAGTTGGTCATCGTTGAAATCCAAAATACTCGCGAAGCAGACTACTTTCAGCGGATGCTTTACGGAACTGCGAAGGTCATTGTCGAGCATATCGCCGAGGGACAACCGTATTCCCAAGTTAAAAAAGTTTACTCTGTGAATATCGTGTACTTTGACCTCGGTCAAGGAGATGACTATGTCTATCATGGTACAACCACTTTCGTCGGTATACACAGCAACCACGAGTTGGAACTTTCCGAAAAACAGAAAGAACTTTTCAAAAAAACATCAGTATCAGACTTGTACCCCGAGTACTATGTGATAAAAACAAACCGGTTCAACGAGGTCGCCAAGGATACGCTGGACGAGTGGATATACTTTTTGAAAACGGCTGAAATCAAGGATGAATTTACTGCAAAGGGCTTGAAGTCTGCGAGTCAGAAACTTGACATCCTGAAATTAGACCCCACCGAACGCAAGGCTTACGACCAATATATGGAGGCGCAAAGAAGCGATGCAAGTTTTGTTGAGACTGTGAAACTCGAAATATCAAGCGCGATACGTGAAGTGGCTGAAAATGCCATAAGGGTAGGCCTATCTTTCGATGTTGTTGCTCAGATAACGGGGCTTTCGGCTGAAAAAATACAAGAAATTGCCGATGCTATGAAGGATAAATAGAAATCGCCTAACTATCCACTACCTGTCATGCCTCCTAAACATCGGCACGTCGGCAGTGGTAACTTTTCTCCTACAAAGACCTCCAAGCCGCCCCCAAAAACGCGACCAAATCTCCCGCAATCAACGACTCTTGCCCCAGTTCGGCGGCAGCCAGATCACCGGCCCTGCCGTGCAAAAACACGCCCAGCCGAGCGGCATCTTGGGGAGCGTAGCCCTGCGCCAGCAGGCCCGTCAAAATCCCCGTCAGTACATCGCCGCTGCCGCCCGTAGCCATACCTGGGTTGCCCGTCGAGTTGAACCAAACGCTGCCATCGGGACAGGCAATGGAAGAATACGCCCCTTTCAGCACGATGACGAGGCCATGCTCCTGCGCCTTTTGCTGTTGCAAAGCCAGCCGCTCGAAGCCATTGGAAGTGCTGCCAAAAAGCCGCTCGAACTCTTTGAGGTGCGGGGTCAGGATGGAGTTTTTGGGTAAAAACGCCCACCAATCGGGGTTTTTAGCCAATAAATTGAGTGCATCGGCATCCAGCACTATGGGTTTATCTGCACTTTTCAGCAAAGTCTCCAGCGCAAGGGCCGTTGCTTCGTGCTGCCCAATGCCACACCCTATACCGATGCAGGAGTACTGGCTTCCATCTTCCGGCGGACACGACCAATGGCTTTCGGAGGGGTCTGTCTGGCACATCGCTTCGGGGACGCTGGTTTGCATCACATCCAAACCACAGCCCGGCACCCGGCAAGTCAGCAGCCCGACACCCGCCCGCAGGCAGGCCCGGGCCGACAAGATGGCTGCGCCTATCTTTCCCTTGCTTCCGCACACCAGCAGCGCGTGCCCGAAAGTGCCTTTGTGGTCAAATTTGTGGCGGGGCCGCCGCAATGCGCTGGCTTCTTCCGCAGTCAGGTAGTGGAAAGGCGTAGGCGTGATGTCCGCAAAAACCGGAGTACAAGCACTGCCGTGCACAAAAACGTGCTGGCAGGATTGGATGATTTGCAGGGCTTCTGCTGCCGAGACGTAGGCCATTGGCTGGTGTGTATGAGTATTTGGTGCCGCGATTTTCAATGTACCCTGCGCTCGAATTTCCAATCCACGTTCATCTTGATCAGCTGCCGCAAATACCGTTTCGGAGATTTGGGCAGGACATAGAATCGCCGCGTCGAAGGTGTTTTCATGCCCACATTGTCTGCCACCTCATCTACAAAAGCAAGGCAATTGCGACCGAAAAGGTGGTAGCGCGAATGGTGCCATTTGAGTGCCTGATTCAAGGAGTAGTTAAAAGTCGTTTCGGAAACGACCTGAACACAGTCCTCCACCCACTTGCTGTCCGCATAATTTTTCTCAAACCCTTGTACCACCTTTCCCTTTGTTTTGAACCACATACGGAAACAATTGGATGGCTTGATCGGGTAAAAACCATACGTCTTTTCGACGACAGGATGGGACTTGTCCTCTGTCGCCGTCCAAGTGACAAAGGCATGACCGGCCAGCGAGAATGGAGAAATCGCCGCTGGACGGGCATAGAACACAAGGGTATTTTGGGCGCAAAGCAGACTGAAAAAGCCGCCCAGCAAAAAGAAGACAAGACAGATGTGTGGATAAACGCGTCTTTGATTCATGTGCGAGAATGGGTTCGGTTGCGAAAATGGGTTCGGTTTTTTGTGAGCGGGCCAAGAACAGAATGGGCTGAACTGACCACTACGTCAGGCGGAAACTGGCTACTCCAAGCAGCCCTTTTTCGGAGTAAACCGACACAATGTAGGTGCCTTTCTTCAAGCGGTCCTCCAATTTGTAACTCAATGCGATGCGTTGATTGGCAACGACATCTTGTGTCTGGGTCGCTTGGGCAATGACCTCCAAGTTGCCTTTGTCTGTTCGGATGTTCGCCCGAACGGGGTTTTCTGAAGCAATGGGCAAGCCCCGGTCGTCAGTCAGTACCAAGTAAATTTGCTGATTTCCCTGATAGGCGGCAGGCACCTGATTGAGTTCAAAACTGATGTTGAGTTCGCGGGTTCGCCGGGCGCGCACGGTCAGTTTATCGTTGCGGCGCTCCATTTCTACCCGAAAGGAAGTGGCCTTGTACTGCGCAGACAGCGTTTGCCGTATTTGCGCCTCTAACCGCCTGCCCAAGTCGCTGATTTCCATAGAAAGGGAGTCAGCGGTGCCTCGCAGCCGGGCGTTTTCTGCCCTCAGCGCAACATTTTTTTGATCCAAAACGGCGATGATGGTTTCATAGCGGTCTTTCATGGTTTGCAGCCGCTGCACCTGTGCGCGCAAAGCCTTCTCTTCCCGGAGGTTCTGGGTTTTTATCTCTCGGATGAGGGTCTCTTTGGCTGCGACAATGTCGGTCGCCGTAGCCAACCGTTGCGCCAGTGTGTCGTTTGCCGTGCTCAAATCAGTAAACGCCATCTCCAATTGGTCCAAGTGGCTTTCCAAATCCACCTTCACCTGCAACAAGGAATCCAGCACCACTTCGTGTTGTGCGGTTTCTGATTGGCGCAATTTTTTCAAATTGTCGAACCGCATCCACGACCAAACGCCCAACCCAGCGGCCAGCAGCAGCAGGATGATGGCGATCAGGGCAATGTTTTCGGCGCTCAACTTGGCCGAGGGCGGGGGTGGAACGACCATTTCCTCCTCCTCTTTGGTGGGTGGATGTGGATGGGCTACTACCGCGTGTTCATCCTTGTCCACATGAGGGAGGTGCAATTCAAAATGCTGTTCGGGTTTGGATTTGCCTAACATAGAGGGAGATTTTTAGAAACGGTTAGATGAAATAGGAATGTCTGTTTTGCTTTGAGAACGCTGGGGTAAAAACTTAGGCAGCCCTTTTGACAGCCCACCGCGACAAGAATGGGACACGGATGGGACGGATAAAACGGATTGAAACAGACTTTTACCTCAAAATCCGTTTTGATCCGCCTAAATCTGTTTCATCCGTGTCCTATTCTTGTCGCGGTGGGCGCACGGCTAATTTTTTACCGATGGGGATATAATCCCTACTTGCCCTTGCAGTTGTACTCCACTTGGGTCAGGTTGAACGTGCCGTAGCAAAAGTCACCTTCCGGGTAACGGTAAATCACCTCCGCAGAGGTAGCCAACCGGTGCCCGGCGAAGTCTCGGTAGTCTTTCAAGGGCGTTGACCACGGGGCATTTCTCAGTTCTTTGTTTTCGGCTACGGCAAAGCGGTCATCTGAAACAAAGTTGGTCAGCGCCCCCTCCGCATTGAAATACAGCCAAGCGGAGACGGTTATGCCGTTGTCAGTAAAGGCCGCTTTCACCTTGCTGCTGTCGCCTTCTAACCATTGTATTCTTGGGTCGATCAGCGTAGCGGGTGCCATGCAGCACATGTCGTTGAAAAAGGTCACCGTCTCCGAAATGTCCATTTTGCTGCCCGATTGGTACTGCACTTTGAACAGGGACAATAGCCGAATATCCATGGAAGCATGGCCGTTTTTGAAGCAGTGGTACCCCGCTACGGGCAAGTGTTTCATCGTCGCGTTCATAAAAAACAAGCGCGTGGTGGCCTCCACAAAATTGTACTGTTCCGACACGAAGGGCATCCATTCGGCTTGCTCGCTTGCCCTGATTTGCCCGGTAAATTCAATTTTGAAGTGGGTCACTTTGGGTTTGCCGATGGCACCCGTGTACCGAAGGTATTTGCGCACGGGTTCGGGCAGGTGTTGCAGGTCGGTTTCTGTCAACATGGTTTCCGGCAGTGTGGTGGTTTGCTGTAGCCCCGCTTTTACGTCGTCCTTGTATTTTTGGCTAAAACTCCAGGTGCCGTAGCCAATGATGGCGGCCACCAAAATGATGAGATTGGCTACGCTTCCCCACTTGGCATCCTGCCAAGCGTTGTAAATCAGGTACTGCGACAGGAGTACCGCGACGATGGCCATGACGCTCCACGAGTCGTTTTTGAGCAGAAAAAACAAGGCCGCACACACAAACAAAATGGCGATAAACAGCCAAAACAGGCCTTGCCCTTTTGAAATGGGCTGGGTCAGTTGACTGACCGCAGCCAGATTAAACGCTTTGACGAAACCCAATAAATGGATGAGGCCGTGTAGCATCATCAGGGTGGGCAGTATGAATTTCATAGCAGATTTTATAAAAACTTAGCCACTCCTGGCCCTGTCATGTCGCAACGAAGTGAAGACATCTACACA
>JAYSUY010000950.1:0-3088 GCA_043718855.1 Saprospiraceae bacterium
AAAGTGGGATTGTCATGTCGTAGCGAAGCGGAGACATCCACACAAGCCAAGCCTTTTGGGAGGTCACCTGAACTAGAGTTGTGTAGATATCTCCGCTTCACTACGACATGACAATTCGTTTTCTATAATCTAACAAAGTAGAACTAATCACCAGTCACCACTCCACCAATCACTAATCAACCAATCAGCCGCCCAAGCCGCCACACGTCCTCAAACGAATTGTAGAGCGGCACCGGTGCCAGCCGGATCACGTTCGGCTCGCGCCAGTCGGCCACTACGCCATTTTGGGTCAAATGTTCGTACAAATTGCGGCCCCCGTCGTCGGTCAGCACGGAGATTTGGCAGCCTCGCTGCGCCGGGTCGCGGGGGGTGATGGTGCGGAAGCGGGTGCCAGTCGTGCCCGCCATAGCCTCTTCAGCGGAGGGCGTATTTGCTTCATCCAGCACAAATTGCAGGTAAGCCGTCAGCAGCAGACTCTTGCTGCGGAGCGCGTCCATGCCCGCTTCGTGGAAAACATCGAGGCTCGCCTTGTGTGCGGCAAAAGCAAAAATTTGTGCGTTGCTCAATTGCCAGCCTGCTGCGCCCTGCATCGGGCGGAAGCCCTTGCGCATCTGGAACCGCTCGTCCTCGTCGTGGCCCCACCACCCGGCAAAGCGCGGCAGATCGGGGTTGTTGGCATGACGCTCGTGCACGAACGCTCCCGCTGGCCCGCCAGGGCCGGAATTGAGGTATTTGTAACTGCACCACACCGCAAAATCCGCCCCCCAGTCGTGCAGGCGGAGCGGCAAATTGCCAGCAGCGTGGGCCAAATCGAAGCCCGCTCGTGCGCCCACGCGGTGGGCGGCGGCAGTTATTTTTTCCAAATCGTAAAACTGCCCGGTGTAGTAATTCACCCCGCCGAACATCACCAGCGCGACGCTATCGCCCTCTTGTTCAATTACTTCTATGATGTCTTCCGTGCGCAGCACATCCTCGCCGGGGCGCGGCACCACCTCCACGATGGCCGTTGCCGGGTCAAAACCGTGACTCCTCACCTGACTTTCCACCGCGTATTGGTCGCTGGGGAAAGCCCCGCCCTCCATCACGATCTTGAACCGCTGGCGGTCGGGGCGATAAAACGAGACCATCATCAGGTGTAAATTCACCGTCAGGGTGTTCATCACCACCACCTCGTGGGGCGACGCGCCCACCAATCGGGCGGCCTGTTCAGTCAAAAATTTGTGGTAGTGCAGCCAGGGCATTTCGCCCCGGAAGTGGCCCTCCACGCCGTGCTCGGCCCAGTGGTCGAGTTCGGCGAGCAGGGCGGGGCGCACGGAGCGCGGCTGCAAGCCGAGGGAGTTTCCGCAGAAATACAGCACGTCCGTGCCGTGGTGTTGCGGAAAAAAAAACTGCTCGCGGTAGCGGCGCAGCGGATCCTGCGCATCGAGCGAGCGAGCAAAGTCGAGGGTGTTCTGAAAATCCATGTGTCAGGTGTGTGGGGGCAAAGTTGGCATTTTCCCTAAAAACAGCCAGTGCGGGAATCGGCCCGGCAGGGCTTTCCTGTAAAAATCACACAGGCCCTCTCCGGGGGCATTGTCATGTCGCAACGCACTATGTTTGTGGCCTAAAACGCACAACAGTGGCCTTGAAGGGGGTGAGGGAAAGGCTCCAACTGGCACAGAAATAAAAAAGCCCTGTCGAAACCGACAGGGCGTGTATCCTAAGCGCATGGAATTCAAAAAAAACCCGGTCATATATCCGCTTCCTTTCGGAAAACAGACAGGGAATGCCGGGGATATTGATACAAAGGTAAGCCTTTGGTGTCCATCAAAATAACTGCTGAGATGAAATTTTTGGATTTTGAAAACGCGGTCTCTCCTCCGAGACTCGCCCGATACCTGAATGCAACAGGCGGCAACCGTGCCAAGGCCTTGTATCTGTATCGCGTCAACGTGCATCTGGGTCAAGAAATGTACGGATTGTTGGGGCTTTTTGAGGTCGTGCTTCGCAACGCGATTGACCGTCATTATGCCAATCAATTTTCTGATCCCGATTGGCTCATCCACCAATGTGCTCCGAGCGGAATGTTCAGTTACCCAGCACTCGTTCGCAGTCGATTTCTCAGCCGAACAGTCATTTCTGAATCTTACCACAAATTAGGCAGCCGCTACGACCGAAATGCACTGCTGGCTTCTCTCAATTTTGGCCTTTGGTGTTACCTCTTTGCTCCCATCGAATTCCGGGCAGGAGGCCAAACCTTGCACCAAGTTTTCCATGTACGTCCCAGAGGCACTCACTCTACCTTGATTTTCAACGATTTGGAGAAGTTGCGCTTCTGCCGAAATCGCATCGCCCACCACGAGCCAATTATTTTTGATGCTTCTGGCATCAACACCGCTCCGATAAAAAGTGCTTATCAAAACCTCTGCGAAAAAACACTTTGGCTTGGATTCCAGCCGAACCAATTGTTTCGCGGGCTGGATCATACCGACAAATGGTTCAGGTTGATTGATCATGTTTGAGCCGCCCGAGGTGGAAACCGAACAAGAAACTTTCCATGCTCATCGCTCAATCCCGCCTCCGCAGTTGCTTCAACTCCTCCCGCAATTCTGCTTTTTCCGCTTGCATGGTAGTGACCAAGCCCTCCAAAAAAGCCATCCGCTCCCGCAGCGTCTGGATATGCTCCCGATCAGAATCGAACCGGCTTTGATTAACTACCTGCGCATTGGCTTCCTGACTGATGTTGTTGAAACTGTTGACGACAGCGTTCTCGTCCAAGTTGAGCAGTTGGCGGATGGAGATTTCCAACTTGCGGGCGATCTCAAAGGCTTTCTCCATCGTGATCTTGGCGCGGCCCGCCTCTATGTCGCCCAGTGTGCGCGGCGAGATGTCCACCATGCCTGCAAACAGTTCCTGACTGTGTCCGCGAAGCGCACGAACCCGTGCCACATTGGTGCCAAATTCTTTGGGGTTGAACTCCGGGAATTGAGTGTTTTTTGACATAAAGCATCAGATTTTGCCGAAAGGTCGCAGGATTCTGCTGAATGCTCCCAGTTTTTTTGCCGAACCAACACAGGCTGCGATGCGGTCGCTTTGGCTGTGCCGGGAA
>JAYSUY010000096.1:0-6404 GCA_043718855.1 Saprospiraceae bacterium
GAGCGACCTTGTGCTCAACGAGCACGCCCTGTCTCAACTCCAGGACATCCGCATCTGGGTGGAGCACAACGCGACGCTGATGCAGGACTGGGGCATGAAGGCCCGCCTGAAGCCCGGCTATCGCGCGCTCTTCTATGGCCCGCCCGGCACCGGCAAAACGTTGGCTGCCATGTTGTTGGGCAAGTACACCGGGCGCGAGGTGTTCCGCGTAGACCTCGCTACGATGGTCTCCAAGTACATCGGAGAGACGGAAAAGAACCTTGCCAGCCTGTTCGATCAGGCCGAGCACCGCGACTGGATTTTGTTCTTCGATGAGGCCGATGCCATCTTTGGCAAGCGCACTCAGGTGCGCGATGCGCACGACAAGTACGCGAACCAAGAAGTGTCGTACCTGCTGCAACGCATGGAGAGTTTCTCCGGCATGGTTATCTTGGCCTCCAATTTCAGGGCAAACTTGGACGATGCTTTTGTGCGCCGCTTTCAGTCCATCATCTATTTCCCCGCGCCACGCGCCGCAGAGCGGCTTGTTTTGTGGAAAAAGGCGCTCCCCCAAAAACTAAAATTGGACAAAAAGACCGAGCTGGGGCAAATAGCCGCCGACCACGAACTGACTGGCGCGCAGATCACGAACATCATCCACTACGTCTGCCTTCGCGCTTTGCACCTGAAAACCAGCAAGGTGAACACCGAGATGCTCGTACATGGCATCCGCCGAGAACTGGCCAAAGACGGAAAGTGATTTCTATGTCGGGGATTGGGAGGATTTGTTGATTGGGTGATTTGACACCAAACAGTTGCACTCGGAAAGATTACAAAACCTGCCGCTGAGCAGTATAACTTAAAAAAAGGCCCATGCTCGCTACCAAGTCGCAAGACCCGCCCACTGCTTTCGCTGCCTCCTCCGTGTCACATCGACCTAGGGCAGCCCTGTTTTTTCAGCCCAAGTTGACCGTCAACCAGCCCGGCGACGAATATGAGCGCGAGGCGGACACCGTGGCCGACCGGGTGATGCGCATGACGGACACGGTGCCGCTTGGGGGCATGAGCATCCAGCGGAAGACCATGCCGATTTCGCCCTTGCAGCGCAAATGCGCCCACTGCGAGCGGGAAGAAGAGCGAACAGCGGTCAGCCGCAAAGAAACTGGTGCTGGTGCTGCGAGCGGCCAGGCTGCGCCGCCATCGGTACACAGCGCATTGTCGGGCACTGGGCAGCCGTTGGACGGCGGCACACGGCAGTTTATGGAAAGCCGCTTCGGGCAAGATTTTTCGAAGGTGCGGGTGTACACGGGGGCAGGAGCGGCAGAGAGCGCACAGGCGATACAAGCGAGGGCGTACACGAGCGGGCGAGACATCGTCTTTGGGGCCAGCCAGTACCAGCCGGACACGAGCGAAGGGAAACGGCTTCTGGCGCACGAACTCGTGCACACGGTGCAGCAAGGTGGTGGCCATGCAGCCCATGTGCAGCGAGCCACTTCCGACTTTCAAATCAGCGATCTGCCCGCAAGTGCTGCTGCTGAAACAGACCGAATTCTTTTCGAGCGCGGCAGCGATGTCATCCCAGCCTCGGAGGCGACAAAAATCTCTGCGCTCGCTGCGCCAGTCGCCCAAAACCTCACGTTGCATGGTTTTTCGAGCGAAGACGCGTCAGCTGTGGACAGGACGACCCGCGTGACCGCTCGCTTGGATGCAGTGGACGTTGCGCTGAGGGCTGTCGGGCACACCGGAGACGGCACGGCCAATTCCCGTGTGAAAGTGCCTCACCCGAACGAAGGAGTCGGCGACGTGGACTACCGCCACAGGCGCTCGGTGCAAGTGCTCCCCACACCAGTTGGGGCTGTGTCAGCGCCTACCACTGTAAACCCTTGTGGCATAGCGGGTTCTCAGGTGGTCAGCGGGGCTGCTCTGACAACTTGCGAAGCTTCGTTCACCAGCGCGCACCCCACAGCGCTCGCAGCTGCCACCGCAGCGAAGCGCGATGTGGTGACCACGCCCACTGCGGCCGCCAATGCTTTGGTGGCTCAATTTTTCGCAGGCGTGCCTCGCGCAGATGTCAATAGAAATGTCTCTGCCATAGAGGCCCAAGTGCGGCAATTGCCGACCCGCCATCGGTGCCACACCTCCTGCGACGGCGGTTGCGGCCGCCCCGCTTACAACGAAGGTCAAGGGCTGGGCGCTGCTGGTGCCATGATGACGCTGTGTCCGGATTTTGTGACGGCTGGCATAGACTTTCGGATCAAGACCCTCATACATGAAGCATCTCATGGAAATCCTGTCATGAGCGTTGATGACATCGCTTATTCCAACACCCGCCTTGTGCCCTTCCTCATGCCCGCCGATGCTGTTAGAAACACCGACAGCTATGTGCTACTGATGCGCTTGGTACACGCTGCTGGAAGCATGACACCTGGACCAGCCTCGCCGGATACGCTGGTGGGCATGACTAGCTTGGGGGCTGGCTCCGACACGGAGCAATCGCAGCGGGCTATCGCTTGGCTGGAGAGCTGGCTCAACTACGGCGATTTTGACACCGAAATCCTATACACCACTATAGCCAATTCATTGGCCGCTGGGGCATGGGTCGCGGCTGACGAGTTCAACATCGAGACCATGCACCGTCTGGCGACGGCTTTTGCTCCCGACCTCAGAGACCCTGGCCCAGACGGCTCGGCCCGGACCACCCCGCCAATAGAAGCAGACAAGCTGGGTGTGGCCGCGATCCACGACCGCTTCGACCAGATGTACGACACCGTCAACCATCATGCGCTGACGATCACGCGAGCACCGGCGGGTGGCAGCGAATCATGGGGAAGTCAGGTGGCGTTGCCCCGCCTCACACGAGTGGTGACCGTCGCCCCCACTTTTTTTGGCCTGTCGCAGGTGGATCAGGTAAAGCACTTGGTCGGCCTAATGGTGCGTGCTCGCACTGATATCAGCTCAAGTTTTGAAAGCAAATACGTTGACGCAATCGACCGCATCAGAATACACCGAACGCTTGGGCCGTGACCCAAAAATAAGTTCTCTGCCTTTTCCTTCTTTTCCGAACAAACCTTTTCACTTTTAGCCCTTCAACCAACACACTCCTATGTTCTTTTTTCGAGTCAACAAAATCACCATTTTTAGCAACCGCGAGTCGAAGCGTATCTTAGGCTTGTTTGGCAAGCGCCGCAAGGCTGAAATCCGCATCCTGAGTTTCGTCACTACCGAGTTCACGGAGTTGCCCAACCTGAGCAACCTGAGCCAGACGATTGACCCTGCTGCCCAAAGGCAGATCATCGAGCAGGCAGTGGCCACCGTGGTGGGCAGCCGACAGCTGACGACGGTGGAAAACGTGAGCGCCAACCAGAAACTGACCTTCGGCGACACGGGCTATGTGGTGTACCAAAGCGAACACATCCCCGAGCACTTCGACTGGTTGCTGCTGGTGATGGAAGACGACACGGACGTGCGCGACAGCGCGGCTATGGTGCAGGCCATTGTGAAGCACCCAGAATTTGGCCAGCTCAGCAACAACTTGCTCGGCGTACTGAACAAGGTACCCAACCCGGCTTTTGTGGTGGCCTCCGAGATCGGCAAGTTTGCCGTGAACCTGCTGACGGAGAAGGGCAAAAAGAACAAGGATGACCAAGTGGGATTGCTCTACCTCTCGCTCAATCGTCCAGAACATTACCCCTTCGGCGAGCGCAAACGCGACGATGTGCCGGATTTGACGCAGAATATGCTGGTGGACTACTCGCTCTTTGGCATAGAGCAGACTGCTGCGGGTGGCGGACGGAAGAAAGCCAGCCGCAAAAAGCCTAAGCCGGAGGAATTGGCCGAGCCGGTGTCTCCGGTTCCGACAGCCTAACCATCGGTATTCGCCTGTTCAAAAACTCAAGTCATGTTCGCACCTGCTCACGCTTCCGAATCAAAGACTGCTGCCCGCTCCTTGCCGCAGCCAGCGAAGCTCGTCCCTTTTTTTCAGGCAAAACTGACCGTGAACCAGTCTGGCGACGCGCACGAGCAAGAGGCCGACCGCGTGGCCGACCAAGTGATGCGGATGCCTGCCTTCATGCCTTCGGTGGGTAATCGCGAAGGCCATGCGCCCATTGTGCAGCAGATGCCGCTCACGCCCGTGAGCCATGTGATGCGCGCTTGCGCAGCGTGCGGGAAAGAAGAAGCACAGCGCAAAGAATCCGGCACTGGCGACGCAGGCGGCAAAGCCGCCCCCTCCATCGTCTCTGATATGCTCTCCTCCGGCGGCGGCCAGCCGATGGACGGCGGCACCAAGCATTTCATGGAAAGCCGCTTCGGGCAGGACTTCTCGCAAGTGCGCGTACACACCGACTCGCGGGCGGCGGAGAGCGCGAGCGCGATACAGGCGCGAGCTTATACGAGCGGGCGGGATGTGGTGTTCGGTAGAGGAGAGTATCAGCCGGGCACAGATTCTGGGAAACGCTTGCTGGCGCACGAACTGGTGCATGTGGGGCAGCAGGAAAGCGGCCTCCAGCGGGCGATACAGCGCAAAGACTACGGTACCTTCGTCTCCACCGTTGGCGACCAGTCTTATCTGGATGCCGCTGCCGAATACTACAAGGGCTGGGGGCACGCAGGCGGCGTTCAGCGGGTAGGCACTATGGATGCCCTGCTGACCCAATTGGCAAAAACGAGCGACCCCATTGATCACTTCCGCCTCGTTTCGCACGGCAGTCGGATAGGGCTTCAATTCGGCCTGACGGCGGAAATCTCGCCCGACACATTTAACTCGCCTCAAACGAAATTCTCAGACCCTGTTGAGTTTCGGAAGATTTTCACAGGCATCAACTTCGTCAGCGAAAGCGCAAAGGTCAGACTCATCGCAGCCTTGCAAAAAGACCCGGCCACGGCCCCGCATTTTCAAACCCTCAGCACCGGCGGCACGCCTGTGCCCGTCAACACCGAAGACCCGCTTGGCATCCTGCTCCGAGCAGCCATTGACAACTTCTTTCTCGACACGGTGGAGTTGGACACGGGCGGCAAGCCCAAACCACCAGCCAATTGGGGAATCATCCGAGCTTTCGATGCTTTGAAGTCGGGGCCATACAAAAAAGTGCTGGTGAGCACGTTCCCGACTGCAAGCCAAGCCGCTGCGGGAACCGCCGTTGATGAAATCGTAAAAGCCCTGCCGACAGTCGCTGCATCCATCAAGTTTACGTTCAATCCCCTTACCCAGACCGAAGTCAACGACTTGGCCAATCCCATTTTAGACCCCAATGCTACGTCGGCCCGCCTCTCCCCCGACCTCAAACGGGCCGCCGAAGAAGGCGCTGGAGGGACTTTTATGAAAAATTTGGCGACGGTGAAACAGAAAGTCTCCACCGGTACCCATGTCGAAATCCGGGGCTGCAACGTGGGCAAGAACCCAACGTACATGGACGAGTTCAGAAAGTTTTTCGAACGGCCAGCCACCGCATCGGCCCCCGCCGAACTGCCCGCGATGTCAGCGCCAGACTTGTACCAGTATTTTTGGAAGATGGGTTTCCAGACCTATCTGCCTAACGCGACTTCGCAGCAGCAAATGCAGACCCATTTCAACGACCCCACCACGGGTGTGGCTAAAAACTTTCAGGATACCAGGCGCATGCGGGCAGGCGAAGCCGTGCGCGTCACCATTGAGGCCGACCTTGACCAAGTAGCCAAGCGTCACGGTAAAAACGCTGCGGACCTTCACAAGATGAACCCTGAAGTGCCTGCCAACAAAGCAGTGAACCAGGGAGACTTGATCTGGCTTGCACACCGCCCGGCCTTGCCTGCCGGACGTTTCACCGACCTCGCAACGTTCTGCCAAGCCTACCTCGGCACCAGCCAAAAGGCTGACATCGAAAAGGTGCAGAAAGCCAGCAGCTTGGCCACCCCGACTACGTCGCTTTCCCCAGGCACGATGCTGATCATCCCGCCCCAACTCCTGACCGGCAAAAAAACAGCTGCCCCAGACGCCACTTTTGCCGATTTCAAAAGTGCTGTGGATGGCGGGGAGGCCGTCTTGGCGTTCGACTCAAACAGCAACGCACCGGTTTTTCACATGGACGACAGCAAGTGGAAATCGGCGCTTTCCACTTGGGTGGCTGGCCAGCATATTGACCCTAAAAGCCGGACGGCCGCCCAATTGGGCGCACGTTACAACATCTCCGGAGGCCGCATCGTGTCCAGTCAGGCCGGGACGTATCTGGAATTTTTGTCGCCCGACTATCCCAGGGTCACGGATATGATTGTCCCCGAAGACCCCTCCTATGCCTCGCACTTCATCAAACGGCCTTGATGGGCGACAGGTAAAAACAGAACGCGCGCACAGCCAGGGCAGCAGCAAGTTTGACTGACTTTGCCCTCGTGTTGATTTTCGATCATGGAACCTTCGTATTGTTGAAACACATCTCGAACCCAATCAAATC
>JAYSUY010000951.1:0-8669 GCA_043718855.1 Saprospiraceae bacterium
GAAATCAAGATCAACGTCTCCTCCGAGCGCATCGAGCAGTACGGCCTCTCGCTCATCCAAGTCACGCAGGCCATCCAGACCGCCAACCTTGATTTTCCCACCGGAAAAGTGACCGACGACGACAGTTCGGTGCGCATCCGGCTGGCTGGCAAATTCCTCTCGCTCGACGACATCCGCAACCTCGTGGTGGGCAAAAGCCGCTTCGGGTCATCCATTTACTTGAAGGACATCGCCGAAATCCAAGATGCCGCCCGCGACCGCGAACTCATCTGCCGCACCGGCGGGCAGCCCTCGGTGGGCCTCACCATCCGCAAGCAGGGCGATGCCAACGCGGTAGAAATGGCCGACCTCGTGCTGGCAAAACTGACCGCGCTGGAAAAAACCCACAAGGCCGAAGGCGTTCATTTTCAGGTGATTGCCAACAGCAGTGAGTTCACGCGCCAGGCCACCGATGCGGTCATTCACGACTTGGGCATCGCCGTGCTGCTCGTCGGGTTAGTCATGCTGATGTTCCTCCACAGCCTCCGCAACGCCTTCATCGTGCTGGTCAGCATCCCCACCTCCATCGTCAGCACCTTCGTGATGATGAAGTTGTTCGGCTACTCGCTCAACCTCATGTCGCTGCTCGGCCTCTCGCTCGCCATCGGCATCCTGGTGGACGACGCTATCGTCGTGATCGAGAACATTTACCGACACCTCGAAATGGGCAAAAACCGGGTGCAAGCCAGTTACGACGGGCGCAAGGAAATCGGCTTCACCGCCATCAGCATTACCCTCGTGGACGTGGTGGTGTTCCTCCCCATCGTGTTCACCATCGGCTTGGTGCCCAACCTGTTGCGGCAGTTTTGCATGACGGTGCTGACCAGTACGCTCATGTCGCTCTTCGTGTCGTTCACCCTCGTACCCTGGCTCACGTCGCGGTTTGCCAAGACCCACCGTTTTGAGGGAAAAAACATGGGCGGGCGTTTCGTGCTGGGCTTCGAGCGGTTCCTAGATTGGGTCACGGAGGGCTTCGTGACGGCCTTGAAGTGGGCATTGAGCAGCCCGTTCACGCGCTGGGCGACGGTGCTGACGGCTTTCGTGCTGTTCATCGGGTCGTTCTGGTTTGTCAAGTCGGGACTCATCGGAAACGCCTTTTTCGAGCCGGGCGAACGGGGCGAGTTTTTGCTCCAAATCGAACTGCCGAAAAACGCCTCGCTGTCGCAAACCGACGCGACCACCAAGAAAATCGAGGCATGGCTGCAACAGCAGCCGGAGGTGATCAACTCGTTCACCACCGTCGGCACCACCAACAAATCGTTTGGCCTAAATGCCCCGTATGTGGCCGAAATCATGGTATTTCTCAGCCCTTTTGGGGAAAAACGCACCACGCCGACCGCCGTTTTTGCGCAGCAAACCAAAATCAAGTTGGAGGAGATTATCGCCGGAGCCAGCATCAAAGCCTCGCCGATTGACATCCTCGGCCTTTCGTTTGCGCCCATCGAAGTAAAACTCAACGGCCCCGATCTGGACAGCCTGCTCGTGCTGTCCGAGCGGGTGCAGGACACGATGCGGGCCGTGCCGGGCTGCGTCGAAGTGGCCCCCACCGTAGAGCCGGGCAACCCGGAAGTGCGGGTGGACGTGAACCGCCAGCGCATGGCCGATGCGGGCCTCACCATGGCGCAAGTGGGCCTGACGCTGCAAACTGCTTTTTCTGGAAATACCGACGCGAAGTTCCGCGACGGCCCCTACGAGTACCCCATCCGCGTCGCGCTCGATGCCTTCGACCGCCGCAGCGCCGACGACATCCGGCAACTCTCGTTCGTCAATCCGCTGGGCAGCACCGTGTACCTCAAGCAGTTCGCCGACGTGCGCAACAGCACCGCGCCCACCCGCCTCGAACGCCGCGACCGCGTGCCGTCGGTGATGATCACGGCCCAAGCCATCGGGCGGCCCAGCGGCACGGTCAACCGTGACATCAAGGCCCGGCTCGACAGCCTGCCGCTGCCCCCCGGCACCGTCATCAAGTACGGCGGCGACCTCAAACGCCAGGAGCAGGGCCTCGGCAGCATGGGGTTTGCGCTGTGGGCCTCGCTCGTGCTGGTATACCTCATCATGGTCGCGCTCTACGACAACTGGGTGTACCCGCTGGTGGTGCTCATCAGCATCCCGCTTTCGCTCATCGGCGCACTGCTCGCGCTCGCGCTGGCGCAGGAAAACATCACCGTGTTCACCGGCCTCGGCCTGCTGATGCTCATCGGTTTAGTGGGCAAAAACGCGATTTTGGTGGTGGATTTCGCCAATCAACTCAAAAGTGAGGGCCGCCCGCTGCGCGAGGCCCTGCTGGAAGCCACCCAACTCCGCTTCCGCCCGGTGCTGATGACGAACTTGGCGATGGTGATCGGCTTGCTGCCCATCGCGCTGGCTACGGGCGCGGGTTCTGACTGGAAAAACGGCCTCGCTTGGGCCATCATCGGCGGCCTGAGCAGTTCGATGCTGCTCTCGCTGATCGTGGTGCCGGTGGTGTACTGGCTGTTCGATCGGGGGCTGGCCGCGCTGGGCGTGGGGGAGAAGGTGGAAGTGGAGTTGGAGGAGTAGTGTATTTTGCCGCTTCATTTTGACACCTGTCGGCCATGAACTTAACCCAGATAAAAGCAGACATCTACGCGCTGTACGATGAGTGCTTGGAAAG
This sequence comes from Saprospiraceae bacterium, assembly GCA_043718855.1. Lineage (GTDB taxonomy): Bacteria > Bacteroidota > Bacteroidia > Chitinophagales > Saprospiraceae > M3007. The sequence continues at coordinate 2,672 of JAYSUY010000951.1, forward strand.
CCCTCTGCCATTTCATCGCAAACTGGATTTGTTCGTTGTGCCCGAATATCTCGCCCAGAGTGTTGAAAACGCTACTGGCTTGGACATTCGAGGCCACTGGGTCTGCATCGACAATTTTGGCATCATGCACGCCCTTGAGCAGCACGGCAACCCCTTGTCAGAGGCTCGGCGTGGGCAAATTGCTGTTGAAAAAGGGGATTTTGTAAAACTTCTGGATGTATTCCTACAACCCGATGAAATCAAATTGGCTGGTGAAACCAAACGAACCAACCTGCCGCTCATCCAGTTTGTGAAGGTCATGGAGGAGAAAAAATTTGTCATCAAAGAAGTGAGGACAATCAGCAGCGTCAAGAAGAAAAAAGTGAGCAGAATTGTCTTCCACACCATGTACAAAACAAAAGCCACCCAGTGAAGCAATGCACTGGATGGCTTTAAAACCCATGAATCATGATGCACGAAGCAATCCTATTCGATACGTCCAAAACGGTTGGGCAATACAAAGGTAAGCGCAGATGAGAAACTGGTGAGAAATTTCTGCGACAGCGTGTCTCAGAAATGCCTGAACTTTTCAAAACAGTTGGCCCAGCCCCGAAGAAATCAAGCAGAGCCCCTACATCCTTGATTTTGCTGTACGCTGGGCTGCCAGTTCAGGCCACTGCGAACCCCGTCAAAGCCCGATCCTGCGGCGAGTGGAAGGCCAGCACGATGTCGGATTTGGGGATGCCGCGCTCCGCCAATTCGTCTGCAATACGGACATCAAGGCCGTTTTTCCAGACACGGACTTTGCCATTTTTGATGTCGAAGTGCAACTCAATGATGTAGACGAATTTCTTGCCTTGCATCCAGCCTGCTGTGACCAATTGAAAGCGGTTGTTTTCGCGGTCGGCGATGACTTGCATTTCGATGCCGGGGATGGGTTGGCCGAAATTGGCGTACTCTTCCAAGTAGTTAATCAAAATCTGTTGGTACTTTTTTACTTTTTCCATTGAACAACGGTTTGAGAATCAGTGTCAACAACAATGACTGAAATATTTTTCAACGCCAAAACGCGCACTACATACGGCAACTGAAAGTACTCTTCCCATGCAGCCAGGCTCACGGCCAGCACAACAGAACGTTCAGGCTCAAAATCGGCCACCGCGAAACGATAACAGTCCAGTTGACCGAGTGCTTCATAGAATTCAACATTGAAATCGCCCAGAAAACTTTTGATTTCAAAGGCGACCTTTTCGGTTCCGCGTTCGGCAGCGATTACTCGTTCGGCACTCAGGTCAGGCAGAAAAGTCTTCTCTTCCCAGATGACTTTGTAGGGGTCGGCTGCAATCGTCCACCCGTCCTTTTCGAGGGCGGCCCGGATGGGCGCGTGAAAGAAATCTCTTCTTGGCATGGCTGCTGGATAAAACCTGTGCAAAAGTAAACAACGCTGAACTCACCACACCTACCTGACTATGAAACATCACTTTCTCTTTCTCCTACTCCTGTTGCCCCTGCTTGCCGCCGCCCAAACCGACTGCCCACCCGCCCGCTACCGCCTCATGCTGCGCCAAGTAGACACCGCCGTGCTGCGCGGGCAATACGACCTGGCCATCAACAAGTTGCAATCCGCCAAAACCTGCCAGCCCGACAGCGAGGCGGTGGTGAACCGCCGGGTGCTGGAGGTGTTCCGGGCAGTGAACGCCGAGCGCACCAAAGCCATCAAAAACGAAAAAGAGGCGAAGCGGCAGGAGAAGATAGCCACGACGGAGAAGGAAAAAGCCGAGGCCGAGGCGAGGCGGATTTATGCGAACGACATGGCGTTCAAGAGCCAGATTGCGCTGCGGGATGGGGATCGGACGACGGCGTTTCGGCTGGCGGAATTTGCGCATCGGTATGTGGATGAAGGAAATGACAAGGTGGTGCAGGCGATGGTGGATGCGCTGTACTATAACGATAAAACGGCCTATGCACCCTTGCCGCGCCCTATTAACCTTGAAGGTCATGCTGGGGCAATTACGAGCGTCGCCTTTTCTCCAGATGGAAAACGACTCGCAACTGGATCATCAGACAACACAGCCAAAATCTGGGATGTGCAAAGTGGCAAGACTTTGATCACGATTATAGAAGAAGGCGACTATGGCACGGTTACGAGTGTCGCCTTTTCCCCAGATGGGAAACGTCTCGCCACTGGATCATCGAACCACACAGCCAAAATCTGGGATGTACAGAGCGGCAAAACTTTGATCACGATTGTCGAAGAAGGTCCTTATGGTGCGGTTACGAGTGTCGCCTTTTCCCCAGATGGAAAACGACTCGCAACTGGATCATCGAACCACACAGCCAAAATCTGGGATGTGGAAAACACGTCGGAGTCGGGCCAACTGATCAAACCTTTGACCACCCTTGAAGGCCATACTGGCGAAGTCACGAGCGTCTCCTTTTCCCCCGATGGAAAACAAATAGCTACTGGGTCTTCCGATAAAACGGCCAAAATTTGGAATGTGCAAAGTGGCGAGGCAACCACCCTTGAGGGCCACACCCGGATGGTCACGAGCGTCGCCTTTTCCCCCGACGGAAAATTATTGGCTACCGGGTCTTACGATAGCACGGTCAAAATCTGGAATGTGCAGAGTGGCGGAATTTTAACCACCCTCGAAGGTCACACCAGTATAGTTACGAGCCTTGCCTTTTCTTCTAATGGGAAGATGCTTGTTTCTGGCTTGCATGATGGCAAGGCAATAGTTTGGAATTTAGGTACCGGGAAGATTTCAAAAGAACTTGTACACGGAGGGGAAGTTAAGATTGAGACACTTGGCTTGAATTTCAACACTGGTGAAGAGATGTTCGTCACAGGTCAGAGCAATGCAGTTTTAAACGTTGCCTTTTCTCCAGATGGTAGATATATTGCTACAGGGGTTGACAATAAGACCGTTAGAATCTGGGACTTAGAAGAACCCAATGCTTTGACCGCTTTCAAAGGGCATTCGGATCAGGTCAATAGCGTTGCATTTTCTTCCGACGGAAGCCTTCTCGCCACAGGGTCTGAAGATCATACGGCCAAAGTCTGGGATTTAGAGACACATACTGCCTTACTCACCTTCAAAGAGCATACTGACCGAGTCAATAGTGTTGCTTTTGCTCCCGACGGAAAATTTCTCGTCACAGGGTCTAAAGACAGTACGGCCAAAGTATGGAATTTACATTCCGACAAAACTTGGACAGATTTCAAAGGCCATACCCGTGATGTCAATAGTGTTGCCTTTTCTCCTGATGGAAGATCGGTCGCTTCTGGATCATACGACTGTACGATTAAGATATGGGATTCAGAAAATGGCAAGATTATCAGGACCCTTGACAACAGAAAAACTCTCAATCTTAGCCTCGTTGATGGAAAAGAATTTCCCCTCAGATTAGGGGGCGGGGGAATTGGCTGCATTGCTTTTTCACCCGATGGCAAATACCTCGCTGGCGGGCAGTGGTTGTCACAAGAGGGGGGCGAAGTCTGGGATTTAGACAAGGATAGCGTTATCCTTACCCTGAAATCTCAGAGCATTTGGGGCATAGCAATTTCCCCTGATAGTAAGAAGTTGGCCGGCGGGTCAGGTTCGTTGGGAACGGATAACACGGCTAAAATTTGGGGCTTGCCAGATGGAAAATTATTGAACACTTTTAAAGGCCATGAATACAGAGTCTTGTGCGTCGCTTTTTCTCCTGATGGAAAACACTTGGCCACAGGATCGGATGATGGAACAGCCAAAATTTGGGATGTACAGTCTGGCACAATTTACACCTCGCTAATAAGTAATGGCTGTCAATCAGTCACTAGCGTTGCATTTTCTCCGAATGGGAAATTGCTTGCCACAGCAGGCTCTTATGATGGCACAGTCCTACTTTGGGAAATATCTGGCGACGGCCTCATCCATCGCTGGCAAAAAAACGGCACCCAAGCATCTCTCATCCTTCCTCAACTCCAGCAATACAACCTCGAATCCCTCCTCGACCTCCACCCCGACAACGAGCAAAAACTCCTCGCCACCCGCGAAGTCTGGCAAATCAAAGCCTTCGCCGACCTCGCCGCTTCACAGGCCGGGGGCAGCAACATCCTCAGCAAGGTGGAGCCATCCTACGCCCGCGCCGACCGGCTCTACGCCGCCGCGCTGGCGCTGCAAGATGAAAAACTGATCCGCATGGACTACGCCGCCATGCTGCGCCGCTGGGCCGAGGTGTACCGGGCCGATGGGCAGGAGAAGAAAGCGAAGGAGTTGGAAGCGAAGGCAGAGGGGCTAACGATGAACGAGGAACGATGAGGCAGGAACGGCGGGGAGCCCTACTTACAACCCCAACATCTCGCAAAAAGCCCGGTAGGTTATGATTTGGGTTTGGTGGTGGTGTCCCAAAGCAAGCAGTGGCTTGTCGCCAGTGACCAAGTAATCTGCCAAAACGGCGTCGCACAAGTCGAGTAGGTAATTGTCTTTTGCGTCCGTGAAATCGGCGGTACGCTCGACAATCGCAACCAGCAAGGCTTTGGCGTTCATCAACTCGAAGGTTTCCACCACTCGTTCGGGCCGCAGGATTTTGACGAGTTTGGGGTACTGGACAGCGTTGTTGAACTCGGCAAACAACTCCGCACAGGCAAACAACTCAATGTCCAACCGTTTCAAAATATTGGGGATGTCATTCAGGTGCTTGCCGATGGCGTAACTGATCCAGATGTTGTTGTCAAAGATCACTTTCATTGGGCAATCGCAGGCAAGGTTCCATACCGCATTTCCATCAAAATGTCCGCGATCTCCTCATCCGAGACGGGCGCGTTTTGAGGAGCGTTTCGGATGAAACGTTGGATAATTTCTTCCAGCCGATCCACTTTTACGAAGTCATACTGCTTCAAAATTTCCAGAAAAGCAGCCATTTTAGCCGCCGGAAGCGTCAAGACCAATTTTTGAGAAGTTGCCGTCATGTCCTATTTTTTCCCACAAAAATAGGCTTTTTGCAAAACTTGCCACCTTTTACCCGCCGAAGCCTCTGGCGAAGGAGGGCCTCATCCATCATTATCCAAACAACATGAAATACAAAGCCTTCATCTCCTACCGGCACTCTGAAAACGGCCGCCGCCATGCCGTCGCGCTGGAGACCGCGCTGAAGCGCTACGCCAAGCCCACGCTGGCCCGCCCGATGCCGATCTTCCGCGACGAGAAGCACATGAGGCCCGACATCAGCCTGCCGAAACTCATCCAGGAGGGGCTGGAAAACTCGGAGTACCTGATTTTTCTGGCCGAGCGGTCGTCCGCCGAATCGCAGTGGTGCGGCGAGGAGTTGGAATACTGGTGCAACCCAGCGAAACTCAACCGCACCGACCGCCTCATCATCGCCCTGATCGACGACGACATCTCGCTGCGCGGCACCGACGGCATCCACTGGGAGCAGACCACCGCCCTGCCCCTGCTGCTCCAGCCTTACCTGACTTCCATCCCGCTGTACATGGACTTGCGCTGGGCCGAAAGCGCGACGGACACGGACTTGCTGCACCCCAAGTACCGCCACGAAATCAACTCCCTCACCGCCCGGCTACGGGGTGTGCTGCCAGAGGATTTGAACGATGAGGAGATTCGGGTTTTCCGGCGGAACATTCGGCTGCGCAACGGGGCCATCGGGGTGCTGCTCGCCATGTTGCTGCTTTCCGTAGGGGCGACGTTTTGGGCTTTGGATGAGCGGAAAAAAGCAGAAGCCAATGCAGCAGAAGCCAGAAAAAACCTCGCCGACCGCATCGAACAAGAGACCCAAAAGGAGCGGCTGAACTTTGACAAGTACATCCGCGACGGCGACAACTTCGTGAACTCCAGCGACTACGACCTTGCGCTGGTCAAATTCCAGAAGGCCGACAGCATCTTGCAGAGCATTGTGCTGAAATCCCCTGGGGATACTTCGCTGCGCAGCAAAGCGGCTGTGCTGAGTGGAAAAATGGAAGATTTGAAGCAAGTGTGGGCGGAGAAGACGGGGAACGCTAAAAAGAAGCCCGCCGATA
>JAYSUY010000952.1:0-8648 GCA_043718855.1 Saprospiraceae bacterium
TGCACGTTTTGTGTAAGCAGTTCGCATCCCAAAGATTATTCAGCCTATCTATTCTATCAAAGAACTTTCTGGATTATTCTGTGGGTAATGGATAGGGTTCAAAACCCTTCCGACGTTGAACATCACGCCAGCGGTGCCACCAACCGCAGCACCGTCCCCGCCCCCGGCCTGCTCTCCACCACCAACTTTCCGCCCAGCACCTCTGCCCGGTTGCGCAGGTTGCGAAGCCCATTGCCGCCGGTGGTCTTCAGCGGAGCATCGGGGTCGAAGCCCCGCCCGTTGTCTCGGATTTCGAGGACGAATGAGCCGTTTTCCCGCCGAATGCTGATGTCGGCCCGGTCACATTGGGCGTGGCGGGCAATGTTGTGGATGGCTTCTTTGAAAAACAGGTAGAGGTGCTTGCGGGCTTCGGGCTGCATTTTGAGCGGCAGCGCATTGGCTGCCACCTGAAAATGCACCGCCACATCTTGCGGCTCCAACATCTGAGCGGCGTACTGGCGCATCCGGGCTGCTATTTTCTCCAAAGAGTCGTTGTCTGGGTGGATGCTCCAGACGATGTCGCGCATATCCTCCACCAAGCGGCTGCTTTGCCCGGCGATGGCTTGCAAGGCTTCGCCCATGCGGGCGGGGTCGCCGGAGCGGGCGGCGGAGAAGGAGGCGAGCGAGATGCCGCTCATCTCGGAGCCGAGGTCGTCGTGGAGGTCTTGGGCGATGTTGGCGCGGAGTTCGAGGAGGCGGCTGCGCTGGAGGCGGCGGTAGAAAAAGTATAGCGCGACCAATCCGGCGGCAAACAGACCGGCGAGGAGGATGCGATAGAGGCGCTCGGCGCGGAGTTGTGCGGCTTGCAGGTTTTTCTCCTGATGGAGCAGGGCTACTTCGCCCTCCCGTTTTTCGCGGGTGAGTTGGGCTTCCCGGAGCGAGATGTCTTTGGATTCTATTTCGCAGGATTGGAGCAGTTGCTCGGCTTCAAGGGCGGACAGTTGCCGTTGTTGTTGCTCTGTGTGTAAGCGGGTTTCCAACAAGGCTTTCTGCTGTTGCTCCACCAACAGGTCGGAGCGGAGTTTATCGCTTTCGAGGACGGCGACTTGTTTTTCGCGGAGCGCTTTGTCTTTCTCGGTGCCCACTTCGATCTCCTTTTCGATGGCGCGGCGCATACTGATAGCATAAGTGCTTTCGCTCAATATTTGCTTGGCAGAGCGGAGCGCGGCCAGCGCGGCTGGGTAGTCTTTTTTGCGTTCGTAAAACTGGGAAATTTCAGTGTAGGATTGGTTGATGGTGCGGCGGTCTTGTATCTTTTCGGCCGTCTCCACATTTTTTTTGTACCATTTTTCGGCCTCTTCCAATTTGCCCGTCCCTTCCAATAATGTTGCTTTTGCTAATTTGTATCCATGCGCTTGATCTGGATAAAGGTCAAGATGTAGGCCTACATCTGCCCAAAGCGAATCGGCCCGGTCGTATTGTTTCAGATGTACCAATACTTTGATCAAGTCCATCATCACCCCTGCTGCGTCCACTGGGCGATCTATCGCTCGGTGCATATTCAGCGATTCTTCCAACTTCTGCCGGGCGGCTTCGTAGTCTTTGCGCAGCGCATCGGCAACGCCCAACTTGTAAATCGCCTGTGCTTTGAAGAAGGGGTTGCCTGATCTGGTGGCCGATGCCAAACTCTTCTCCGCATATTCACGCAGTTTCGGCTCGTCTTCTGTGAACGTAAACAGTGAGCCGATCCCCGTGTAAGCATGTGCCAGCAAATCTTCTCGCCCCATGCTGTCAGCCAGATGAATGGCAGTCTGAAAGCAAGCCATCGCGTTCTCTATCTCGCCAACCGCTTGGTGAAGCCGTGCTTTGTCCATCTGGATGCGCGCCTTGAGCTGCCCTTTCTTGGTATAGCTGGCCAACTGTTGGGCTTTCTCCATGTAAGCCAATGCAGCAATGCTTTCGTGCTTGGATTCTAAAATATTGGCTTTGGTCTGATAAACGCCAGCGAGCAATATGGTGTCGCGTAAGCGAGTAGATAGGTCGGCTGCGGTGCTCAAATTATCTAAGGCTTGGTCGGGTAAACCCTGGCGTTGTTGCACCGTAGCCTCCCAAATGTAGTAGTATGCTTCGCCCCAGCCATCGCCCACTTTTCGGGCCAACTGAAGGCCCTCGTTGACAAATATCCGGGCCGAGTCGGCATTGAAACTCAAGTAATCGTAGGCGAGACCTACTAAAACAGTCACCCGTTCTTTGCCGTCGGGTAGACTGGCGAGTTTGGAGAGTTTCTGGTCAATGACAGCACGAGACTGCCCGACAGCCACGCTTGAAAAAAACAGCAGGAAAACAAGGCAGAGGCAAAAATGAAGGCATTTCATAAACGGCATATTTTGTCGCCGAAAAGTAGACAAAACACCCAGCATTCACACAATCTGCTCCCGTATCGCCTTCACCACCGCCTCGCTCACCGAGTGTACTTGCAACTTGGCGTACACGCCCGTGACGTGTGTCCGCACGGTGTTGATGCCCACGCCCATCTCGCTGGCCACCATTTTATAGGAAAGGCCGTTGACCAAGTGGCCCAGCGTCTCGCGCTCTTTTTCGGTGAGGTCGTAGTTCGAGGCGGGTTTGAACCCGGCGCGGGCGTAGAGTTGCAGCACCTTCCGGGCAATGGCGGGGGTCATCGGTGCACCGCCATCGAAGAGTTCTCGGATGGCGGATAGGAGGCGTTCAGGTGGGGTGTTTTTGAGCAGATAACCATCGGCGCCGAGGCATACCGCGTTGAATACCTTGTCGTTGTCGTCAAAAATGGTGAGCATCAGGGCCGGTATTTTGGGGAAGTGTTGCTTCAACAGGTACAGCCCTTGCAGCCCGTCCACGTGAGGCATATCAATGTCCAGCAGCACCAGATCAGGGCGCAACTCCTCCACCTGCTCCCGCAGGAAGCGGCAGTCGGCGTAGCCACCCACCACCTGAAAATCTGGTTCGCTGCGCAGCAACTCCACGAGGCTGAGGCGGTAGGCTTGGCTATCTTCATAAATCAGAATTCGCATCATGGGCGTTTTTTAGTGCAAAAGTGGCGGTTGCGGCTGGCTTGTGCGCTCACATCATCATGTGAGGTGCAAAAAAAGCCATTCTCCAACAGCCATACGTACCCTATGTTTGCGCTCCCTAGGCTGCAAGAAGCAAGGGGCAAAAAGCAAGAGGTAAAGAATTGCACCGCCCCTAATTCATAACTCATAACTCCCCCCCCCACCCTTTTTTATGTCAAAAATCTCTTCCATCGCCGTGTACTGCGGCGCCAACAAAGGCACCCAACCTTACTTCGCTGAGCAAGCCGACTTGCTGGGCCGCACCCTCGCCAAGCGTGGCATCCGAGTCGTGTTTGGCGGCGGCAGCGTGGGCCTCATGGGTACCATAGCAGATGCCGTGCTGGCCGAAGGCGGTGCCATCACCGGCATCATCACCCACCAACTACATGGCCTCGAACTCGGACACCCCGGCGTGCAGGATATGAAAATGGTAGAAACCATGTCTGAACGCCGCGACCTGCTGCTGCGCGACACCGACGGCGTAATTACCCTGCCCGGCGGCTACGGCTCCATGGATGAACACTTCGAGGCACTCACACTGGCCCAACTCCGCCAGTACCACAAACCCATCGGCCTGCTCAACGTGCGCGGCTACTACGACCCGCTGCTCGCCATGCTTGACAACATGGTGGAACATGGCTTCCTGAAAGCCCAAAACCGCCTGCTCTGCCTCGATGCGCCTACAGTGGACGAGTTGCTGGATAAAATGAGCGCCTACGAATACAAGGCACTGGAGAAGTGGCACTGAGGGCAAAAGGCAAATAGCAAAAGGCAAATAGCAAAGGCCGCCGGTTAAAGTTCCTTTAAAAACAGGGCGCGGGGCAAGCGGGCTGATGTTTTGCGGTTTAATCCGCACTACTTTTGTACGAAGTTACACTAAGCGGCAGCCGCTGATTTCAAAGTGCCGTAGGGTGTAACCAAAACCGAGTCAAAATTTTAATACTATGCGTCATCTCCTCATCGCTTTTATCGTCCTCATGGGATTTGCTACTGCCCTATCGGCGCAGCGCTCATCCAACGGACGTGCGACCGCTGTGCCCTCCTCTCCAGGCGGCGGGCAACGCAGCCCTTCCGCTTCGCCGCAAACGTCGCCACGAAGCACAGAGCGCTCACCCCGCACTACGCCCCGCTCCTCACAGACCACCACCACACCCCGCAGTTCTTCTTCCAGCACAGCCGACCGCAGTAGCGGCACCACCACACCCGCTTCGCAGAGTAAAACCACCGTACCTGGCAGCCCTCAGCAGGACTATCACCCGATTGTGCCTAACCTGAACACCCCCAAGCAGCCCAATATGCTGCTCAACAGCACCCAAACCTCCAAGAACATCGGTAACGAGCAAGTAAAAGCCCCCTCGCTCAACAAGCGATCTCCCGAAGCGGGCAAGGTCAACTGGATGACTCTTGAACAGGCCCTCGAAAAGAGCAAGACAGAAAAGCGCAAAATCTTTGTGGACGTGTACACCGACTGGTGCGGCTGGTGCAAACGCATGGATTCCACCACCTTCGTCAACCCAGCCGTTGCCAAATACCTCAACGAGCGCTTTTACCCAGTTAAGTTCAACGCCGAGCAGCAACAGGACATCACGCTCAACGGCAAAACCTACAAATTTAAAAAAAGCGGGCAGCGAGGCCACCACGAACTGGCCGCCGAGTGGCTCAACAACCGCCTGAGTTTCCCGACCATCGTGTTTTTGGACGAAAATCAGCAACTCATCCAGCCCATCCCCGGCTTTCAGGATGCAACTAAGACTGAGGCAATTATGAACTACTTTGGGGGCGACAACCACAAAAAAACGCCTTGGGAATCCTACGAAAAAAGTTTCATCAGCGGGCAGAGGTAAACAAGGAATGATGAAGGATGAGGTATGAACGATGAACCATACCACGACCCAAAAAGCGGGGCTTGCCATAGGCAAGCCCCGCTTTTTTTACAAAACCCGTTCCTTAGCGTTCTGCTGCATCAAGCACCTCATCGTTCATCGTTTCTACTTCATCGTTCATGTCCAACACCTTCGGCTCCCTTTTTCGCGTCACCACTTTTGGTGAATCACACGGCGCAGCCATCGGCTGCATCGTGGACGGCTGCCCGGCTGGGCTGGATTTCGACCTCGATTTTATCCAACACGACCTCGACCGGCGGCGACCAGGCCAGAGCAGCATCGTGACCCAGCGCAAAGAAAGCGACACGGTGCAGGTGCTGAGCGGCGTGTTTGAGGGGAAAACCACGGGTACGCCCATCGCATTTGTCATCCCGAACGAAGACCAGCGCAGCCGCGACTACGACCACCTCGCTACCGCCTTTCGGCCCAGCCACGCCGATTACACTTGGCAAGCCAAGTTTGGACACCGCGATCACCGGGGTGGAGGCCGCAGCAGCGCCCGCGAAACGGCGGCCCGCGTCGCAGCGGGCGCATTGGCAAAACTTTTTCTAAAAACACAAGGCATTGACGTGCAAGCGTATGTGAGTCAAGTCGGGCATTTAGAAGTAAAAAAAGACTACGCCACACTTGACCTCTCGCTCACCGAAACCAACGATGTACGCTGCCCCGACCCAGTGCTGGCCATCAAGATGATTAACCTCATCAAAAAAGTACGCAAGGCGGGCGACACCATCGGCGGCGTGGTGAGTGCGGTGGTGCGCGGCTGCCCACCAGGCCTCGGCGAGCCGGTGTTCGACAAACTCCACGCTGACTTGGGCAAGGCCATGCTCAGCATCAACGCCGCCAAAGGCTTCGAGTACGGCTCCGGTTTCGAGGGGGTGAAAATGCTGGGCAGCGAGCACAATGACCTTTTTAGGGTGGAAGGCGGAGGGTGGAGGGTAGAAGGCCGTGTCGCACCCTCAACCCTCAACCCTCAACCCTCAACCCTCACCAACCACTCCGGCGGCATCCAGGGCGGCATCTCCAACGGTATGGACATTTATTTCCGCGTAGCCTTCAAGCCTGTGGCCACCATCATGCGCGACCAACTGACGCTAAACGCTGAGGGTGAATCGGTTACTGTGAAAGGAAAGGGGCGACACGATCCCTGTGTGGTGCCGAGAGCAGTACCGATTGTGGAAGCAATGGCTGCGCTGGTGCTGGCCGACCATTTGCTACGGGCAAGGGCGAACCATATTTAGGAACGATGAACTATGAACTATGAACAGCGCGGCTCCCCGTTCATACTTCATAGTTCATACCTCATCGTTTAGCACTTACCTAAAGATAAAATAGCACAGCATCACGAACAGAATCAGCAGCAGGTACGGCACCGACAACTTGCCGATTTTCAGCACCCTCGGCTTTTCGCGGCTCGCCTGATTGTCGGCGTAGGTGACGTAGATAAAGCACAAAAAGTTGATCACCAGCGTGAGCAGCAGGAACCAGTAGGCCCGGTTCATGGAGTCGGTGGTAGGCGAGAGTTGCACCAAATTGATGGAGTAAGCCACTGCCGCAAGGAAGGATGTGATGATGAGTTCACCGATGTCGTCGAAACTGATTTTCTGGAAAAACAGCATGAACAACGGTAGTATGGTGAACATCATGAGGGGCAAAATGATGAGTATGAAAGCTCCCCAAGGTTGTCGGCTGATGTGGAAGCGAACGTTGAGGCTTTTGTATTTTTCGAGGTACTCGTTGCGGTTGTTGGTGTCGATGGTGATTTTGTCGAGCGAAGCGAGGCGGTTAGTGATCTGGTTGTCGAGCGTGACACAGTAGCCATCGTTTTTCCAATCGGGTATCTCAAACACGTTTTTTCGGTCCAAATTCTGCACTCGGTTGATATCAAAACTCACTTTCAACTCATCGCTTGCGCCCAGCACCGACACGGGTATCCTGATCTCGTGGTGGTCAAAAGGGAAATCAAACGTCTCAAAATCACAAGAAAACTTGCCGCTGATGCGATAAATGCGCACCGCAAACTTGCCGCGCCGCTCGTCAGCCACCAACTCTCGCTTGGCTTGATTGGAGTTGATGTTTTCAAAACTGATGTAGCCCTCCTTGTCGATGTCCTTCGCGTCGGCGATCACCCAGTACAGCAGGTTGCAGTTGAACGAGTTTTCCTTGATGTTCACATCGCTCACATCCAGCACATCAATGCCCACTTGGAGACAGGGTATGGCTTTGCCTTCAGCGTTGATCTGCTTGGCGCTGGCGCGGGTGGAGCCATCGTGCACTTCGTTGAAGGTAGGGTCGCGAAGCAGTATGTTGTCTGCATCAAACTTGTATAGCTCGTCGTTGATGTGCAGTTTTTGCCCTCCTAAGTGGCGAAAATAGTCGGACAGCCCTTCGCGGGTATTCTTCCCCTCCTCCAAGGCTTTTTGGAAAATATTCATCGCATCGAAGCAGCGGCGCAGGTTGTTGGAGGTGCGTTCGTGGCTAAAAAACACCCGGGGGCAAGTGCGGCGCAGCACCTGCGTGTCCCGCTCCAAGCGGAGCGGAAAAGCCTCCGTACCCGTCTCGAACGAGATGATGGTATGGCCTTTTTTGGAAATTTCTTCCAACACCCTCGGCGGCAAATTGGTGGTACCCGGCAGCCCCAGCAGGTATTTGTGCGGTATGCCGTTGGCCGTACGCAGGAAATTGAGCAGTTCGTTGCCGTAGCCGATGTGGGTGTTCAGGAGGATCACGCTGTCGGCGGGGTTGGAGAGCATCGCCCACAGATTGCGCTGAAAAACTTTGGCTTTTTCGGGGTGCAGTTGGGTGTTGTTGATCTGGTCTTTCTGCGAGAGCCGCGCCAACACCTTGAATTTCAAGGTGTCTCGCTCCATCAGCCCAACGAATTTCTGGTGTACCATGTAGTCCTCCTCGGTGACATAACCCACCGACTTTGCCCCCAACACCTGCTTGATGTAGCGCACCAGATAGAGCGGTCGGGTATCGTTCGGGTCGAGGAAGATAGCGTTGTGGCCGAAGTCCAGCCCGTTCTGATCGGCACTCAGCGCGATCACCGGCAGTGATTCGCGCAGGATGCTCTCGCGGGCCTCCTTCAAGTGCTTGCCCCAAGTGTTGTCCACCACCAGCACGATGCTGCGGTCAGTGGCGATCTGGCCATAAATACCCGCAACAAGCGAATCTTGAAACTTGCACTCAAATTTTTTCAGCCGAAATTCCACGCCGTAGTCCCGCTCGCCTTCGTTCAATTTTTGCAAGTAATGTTCCAGCGTAGCGACGTGCATCCGGTCAAAATACTTCAGTTCGCGGGCTACGCTATCCGATGAGTGGTTGAAGCCCACATAGGCGACGTAGCGCACCGTACGGTTGGGCTTTTTAGCAAAGATGAAAAGACTGGAGACGAAGGCGAGCAGCAGGCAGATGTAAAGGATTTTTTTCATGGCGAGGCATTTGATTATCAGGGTAAAAGTAGTTTTTCGCTTTGATTTTTGGTAAAGACTTAGCCAACCGCCCACCGAGACAACAATGGAACGCGGATCGAACTGATTAGACGGATTAGACACGGATTTTTTGAGATGGCCCTTAGTTCTACTTTGTTAGATTAAAAAAGGAGGGGCTTGTCATGTCGTAGCGAAGCGGAGACATCTACACAACCCGGACTCAGGTGACCTCCCAAAAGGCTTGGCTTGTGTGGATGTCTTCG
>JAYSUY010000953.1:0-3076 GCA_043718855.1 Saprospiraceae bacterium
GTCAACCAATTTCAGGACTAACACGTTTTGTTTTGTCAACCAACTTTAGGACTAATTCGATTTTCTTCACATAGTGTAAACTTTTTTCAGGACGAGACAAGTTGATTATCAACCTCATCAACCCTCATCAACCTCCTCAACTTCATCAACCCAGATACGATTTCAGCGCGTTGCTGAGGTTGGATTTGCGCAGCCGACGGATGGCGCGTTCTTTGATCTGGCGCACCCGCTCGCGGGTGAGGCCGTAACGCTCGCCGATCTCTTCGAGGCTGAGGGCCTCGTAGCCTTGCAGCCCGTAGTAGGAAGCCACCACCTCAATTTCGCGGGGCGAAAGCACGCTCAGCCCGTAGGCTACTTCGTCGCGGAGCGACTGGCCCATGAGGGCGATGTCGGGGTCGTCGGCACCTTCGGGGATCATCAGGTCGAGCATGGTCACGTCACTGTCGTCGGCACCAGCAATGGGCGCATCAAGCGAGAGGTGGCGCGAACTACTGGAGAGCATTGTGGTCACTTCCCGCTCGCTGATACCGAGCAGTTCGGCCAGTTCCTCGTTGGAAGGCTCGCGCTCAAACTCCTGGACGAATGACAGGAACGCGTCGTTCACTTTGTTGTATGAACCAGCCTTGTTGGTCGGCATCCGCACAATGCGACTGTTCTCCACGATGGCTTGCAGGATGCTTTGCCGAATCCACCACACGGCGTAGGAGATGAATTTGAAGCCCTTGGTTTCGTCGAAACGTTTGGCCGCTTTGATGAGGCCCACGTTGCCTTCGTTGATGAGGTCGGCGAGGCTAAGTCCCTGATTTTGATACTGTTTGGCGACCGACACGACGAAGCGCAGGTTGGCACGGGTCATCTGGTCCAGTGCGTCTTGATCGCCCGTGCGGATACGCTGCGCCAAGCGCACCTCATCCTCCGGCGTGAGCATGGATATCTTGCCGATGTCGTTGAGATACTTGTCCAGTGCGAGGCTCTCGCGGGTCGTGATTTTGTGGGCGATTTTTAACTGACGCATTTTTCTGAGTTTGAATTTTGCCTTTGGGGGCAAAGGCCCGCTGGTAAAACACTGTTGAAGAAGAAAGTTTCTGGTTTCTGTATTATTACCCGGTGCAAGGGTACAAAGAAGTTCGCACAGGCCGGGTGGCTTTGCCCAATTCTGCTGAGCAAGGGTAGCCAAATCACCAAATCACCAAATCGCCCTATCCCCCCAGTATTGCTACCTTTGCCGCTATCGTGAATATAATTTTTGAAGATTACTACCTCCTTGCCATCAACAAACCCGCGGGGCTTTCGTCCGAACGCGGCTTGGGCAAACACCCCTCGGCGGAGACCGACGCACTGCTTTATTTCACCCAGCAGTTGCAGCAAAACTCCAGTTCCACGCGACTCAAAACCACTCCGTTTCTGCGGTTGGTTCACCGGCTCGACCGCCCGACGAGCGGCATTTTGCTGATGGCCAAAACCAAGACCGCAATGACGGACCTGATGTTGCAGTTTGAGCAGCGCGAAGCGCAAAAAATCTACCATGCTATGACGGAACGAAAGCCTGCAACGTCAGAAGGCACCCTGAAAAATTGGCTGGGCAAAGACGAAACAGGCAAAAAATCTGCCATTCGGGAAAAAGAAGGGCGTGGTATCCAGAAAGCCGAACTCTCCTACACTACGCTGCCCAGCAAAGGTGCTGGCGCATTGTTGGAGGTGCATCCTGTCACGGGCCGTTTTCATCAAATTCGCGCCCAATTGGCCCATATCGGCTGCCCGGTGGTGGGCGATGTGCTGTACGGGGCAAAACTCTGGCGCGAACATGAAATCAAACTCCACGCCCAGCGTTTGACGTTTCGCCACCCCAAGTCGGGTGAAGTGATGACGCTGGAATGCCCAGCAACTTGGGAGTAACGATGAACGATAAACCATGAACGATGAACCCACAACACCCAAAATTGGCTCCCCGTTGTTCGTTTACAGTCTATCGCCCATTCCTCGTTTATGGTTCCTCCTTCATAGTTTATCGTTTATTGATGTCCACTTTTTTTCCAAAAATCGGCCTTTCCCTCCTGCTGCTCTGCGTGGCTGCGCCGCTTTTTTCCCAAAACCAAAACGAGATACTTGACGACGACCTTTGTACCGTGCAACTGCAAGCAGGCAGCGCAGGACTGACGATGCCCATCGTGGCTTTGTCTTCAGGCGCAGGCGCGTTGGTGCTGCAATTCGACCACATGGGCGACGAAATCCGCGACTACCTGTACACCATCGTACACTGCGATAGCGGCTGGAAGCCCTCCGATCTCGTGGAAAACGACTACATCAACGGCTTCACGGAAGACCGCATCACGGATTTCCAAAACTCGTTCAACACGCTCAGCCAGTATGTGCACTACACGCTCGCGCTGCCCAATCGCAACATGCGCTGGAGCAAATCGGGCAACTACCTGCTCAAAGTATTTGACGATACCGATGAAAAAACGCTGGTGCTGGTACGCCGCTTTTGTGTGGTGGAACCTGCTTGGCGCATTGATGCGCACTTTGTGAAAACGGTGGCGGTGAGCAAGATGAACACCCATCACGAGATCGATTTCACCATCAACTACGGCACTGCTCGCATCTCCAATCCGCAGAACGATGTGAAGGCTTTTGTGCTGCAAAACGGCAACTGGTTTGATGCCATCGGCCCCATGCAGCCCTACCTCAGCCGGGGTGAACAGTTGATTTATGACTATCAGGACAAGATCGTGTTTCCGGCCAAAAAAGACTGGCGGACGTTTGACATCCGCACTTTCGACCTACGTGGCGAGAACGTAAAAAGTATTGTGATGCGCCCCACTTACTATGAAGTGACGCTCAAGCCCGACAAAAGCCGTGCAGGACTTACAGCCATTTACCGAGGCGACATCAACGGGCGATTTGCCATCGAAAATCAGAACGTCAACCAGTCACTGCTGCAATGCGACTACTCAAAAGTGCTGTTTTCTATACTCCAAAATCTGCCGCTCGAAGAGGAGGACGTGTACGTTTTCGGCGAACTGAGCGACTGGCAGGTGAAGCCCGAATTCAAGATGGAGTACAACTTCGAGGCCCA
>JAYSUY010000954.1:0-8638 GCA_043718855.1 Saprospiraceae bacterium
CTTTGAGTCACCCCGACACTACGGACACGCGCATTCGCCTCCTCCGCGACATCACCCAAGACGACATCCTGCGCCTCACGGAGATCAAGATCAAGCGCATCTCCAAGTTCAACTCCTTCAAGGCCGACGAGGAGATCGCCAAAACCAACGCCGAGTTGGAGCAGACCCAGCACCACCTCGAACACCTCACCGAGTACGCCATTGCTTACTTTGAAAACCTGCTCGCCAAGCACGGCAAGGGCCGCGAGCGGCGCACGGAGATTGCCGCTTTCGATACCATCCAAGCCTCGGCGGTGGTGGCGAACAACGCCAAACTCTACGTCAACCGCGCCGAAGGCTTCATCGGCACGGGCCTGAAAAAAGACGAGTTCGTGCAGGACTGCTCCGACATTGACGACATCATCGTGTTCCGCCGCGACGGGGTGATGAAGGTGGTGCGCATCGGGGAGAAAATTTTTATGGGAAAAGACATCCTGCACGTGGCGGTGTGGAAGAAAAACGACGAGCGCACCACCTACAACATGGCCTACTCCGACGGCAAAACGGGCAAGACTTTCGCCAAGCGCTTCAACGTGACGGCCATCACCCGCTATAAGGACTACCAACTCGGCTCGGAGGCCAAAAACTCCAAAATGTTGTACCTAACGGTGAACCCCAACGGCGAGAGCGAAGTGGTGCAATTGACCCTCACGCCCGGCTCGACGGCCAAAATCAAGGTGTTCGACTACGATTTTGCCGAACTCGCCATCAAAGGCCGCGACTCGCTGGGCAATGTGCTGACCAAATACCCGGTGAAGCAGATCAAGCAAAAAGAGGTGGGCAAAAGCACCATCGGGGCGCAAAAACTGTGGTTCGACGACATCACGGGCCGCCTCAACACGCTGGAGCGCGGCACTTTGCTGGGCGAATTCGACACGGGCGACCACCTCTTCATCCTCTACAGTGACGGCTCATACGAGGTGACGGACACCGACGTGCAGCAGCGTTTCGAGATGAAAGAAATCCTACACCTCTGCAAACTCACGCCCGAATTAGTGGTGAACGCCGTCCACTTCGACGGCCACAAGGGCTGGACGATGGTGAAGCGGTTCCGCATCGAGACCACCAAAATCAAGGAGCGGTACTCGTTCCTGACCGACCACCCGAAGTCCAAAATCCTGTTCGCTTCGGCGAAAGCCAACCCGCGCATCCGCTACACGGTGAAAGTGCAGGGCAAGGCGATGACGGGCGAGCTCTCCATCGGCGAGTTCATGGACACGAAGGGCTGGAAGGCGGTGGGCAACCGCCTGAGCGACCAGATGCTGACGGCGGTGAAGGAACTGGAGCCGGGCGAATCCAAATTGGCCCCCAAAAAAGAGGAGCCGCAGGTGGAGGCCGCCGCTCCCGTGGCGGTGCAAGTCAATTTGTTCGGGGAGCCTGATTTGCCGAAGACGAAGGAGAGTGGGGAGAAGTACAAGGCGGGGGATACGATTGAGTTTGATTGACTCTACTTCTCCCCCACCTCCCTCACCACCGCGCTTTCCCCCACCAGTACCTGTGGCAGCAGCACCTCCAACTCGCGCATCAGCGAGCCATTGGGCCAACAGCCCAAGTAGCGCTGGTCGGGCGTGTTGCCGAACGCCACCTCCGTGTAGCAGCCCTCGCGGGTGGAGGCCATGAGCGCGTCGGCGAATTTCCAGTAACAGTTAAAGTCCACCTCGTTGAGGCGCGAAGTCATCAGCACCCGATTGCTGGTATAATTGCGCAGGCCTGTGTCAAAATCAAGGTCGTAGGAGTACGGCTCGGAGTGCGAGGCCGACACCCAGCGGCGGCCATCGGTGCAGCGGCGCTGCACCACGAGGCTGCGCATGGGCGTGTTCACGGCAGTGCGGAACACCAAGTCGCCAAACTCCGCGCCCACCACATAGTCGTCTTCACCGACTACGACCACCATCTGCAAATCGTGGGGCAGGCCCGAATAATCAGTCAGCCGCGCCCCTTTGAACGGGCCGCTGCCTGGTTGACAGAGCAGCATGGAAGCGGGTTTCGGGATACCGTACTGCTGCCAGTTTACCCCCAAATTGGTGGCGATGACCCCGCCGTAGGAGTGCGCGAAGTAGGCCACGCGGTCAGTTTTGGGGTGAATCGGCCCATCCGTTTGTAAGCGGGCCAGGGCATTTCGGATAGCCGTCGCGGCGTTGGGCGGGAAGCCTTCGGGGCGCGGCCACACCAAGTTTTTTTGGTAGCGCGGGTAGATCACGATGTTGCCTTTGGCCACTAAGTGCTTGATCCACTTGCCATAAGCCATCGGGTTGTAAGCCCCGTAGCCGTGCAGGAACACGACCACCTCGGCAGAATCAGGCATCGGATCGGTAGGCAGAAACAGCCAGTAGCCGTCGGCAGTGGCCGCGCTGTCGTAGAAAGTCACCGACTCGTGGGCGTACTCCGCACCGCCCGGCCCGGTGAGCGGCTGCCCCGCGTAGGGTGTGCCTTGCGCTGCCGCAAACACGCCCCGCAGCAACAGGGGCGACATGGGGAGCGCGATTTTTAGAAAACGCAACACGCCGCGACACTTGTTCGGGGCGTAGGGGACAGGCAAATCGGTGTCGGTGAGAAACTGCATAGAGATAACGATGAACTATGAACGAGGAACTGTGAACGCCCTAACTGATTGGATGTCATCAAGCCAGTCGGCCACTGCTCAAAAATGAGGTGCTTAAACGTCGGGGAGCAGGTTTTGGTTTGAAGCCGCCACTCCCCGCACAATACAGCCCCCTGATACGTCCGTTTGGCGCAATCATTTTAAAAAACAACTCGACAACATGAAAAACCTGATTCCGCTGTGGCTGCTCGCTGCCACGCTTCTTGGCTCCAACTGCCAAAACTCCACTACCCAAGACACCGCTCAGGCCGCCGCTCAGTCAGCCGCCCCGACAAACGCCCACTGCACCAACGGCACCAACGTCCGGCTGCGTAAATCGCCCTCCGTGCAGGCCGACATCTTAGAGACCATCCCGCTGGCAGGGGAAAAGGTGGTGCTGACGGGCAAAAAAACCGACCAACCAGAGACCCTGAGCAAGGACATGACCGACGTTTGGTACCAAGCCCGCTATCACGACAAAACCGGATGGGTGTTCGGGGCCTTCATCATGCCGTACACGGCCAACAGCGACAAGGCCAGCAACTCGTTTTTTTTCAACGGAAAAGAAGGTGTGGAGTACGTCGCGGAAAGCACCTTACTGGCGGCTCTGGGCCACCCCGATTCTACCCACATCGACAAGCCCGAAAGCGACAACGAAGACCGCTGGGACAAAAGCCTGTTCTTCCAGGGCGGCACCTTCGTGAACGGCACCAGTTTCGAGGCCACCTCTGCCGCCGACATCACTTCCTTCGAACTGCTGCACCTCAACTTGGAAGCCTACCCGAAGGCGTTCATCCAGCACCCCGATATCACGCTCCGCTTCGGCACCTCCGAAACCGATTTTCTGAAAGTTTTCAAAGGGCTGGAGCCTTCGGAAGAGGGCGACAAAAAAACCTACAGCGTGCCCATGACCATCGGAGAATTCAGCGACCACATGAGCTTCACTTTCCAGTCCGGCCGCTTGGTGGCCTGCGGATATGGGCGGGATTACTGCTTGGAGTGAGGTGGGATTGTATCCCGGAACTCCGTTCCGGCCGGAATTGGCAAAGAAACGCTTGCCTCAAACCCAACCGGAACGGAGTTCCGGGATACTCACCGCTGCTTTCCCCCAAATGTCTAGCAGCTTGGGCCGCCGCCACTTCTCCAACTTTGCCTACTTTTGCCCAAAATTTTACCTATCCAAACATGACGCACGACAACGGCAAACCCGCCGCCACCACCACGCCCCGCACCGCCCGCGAAGACCGCTACCAACACCACGACTACTATGGGGTGGACGAACTGCTCACTTCCGAACACCTCATCGCCCGCGACGCGGTGCGCCAGTGGGTGAAATCGGAGGTCAGCCCCATCATCGAAGACTACTCCAACCGGGCCGAATGCCCCACTCACCTGTTCAAGGGCTTGGCCGAAATCGGTGCCTTCGGCCCTTCGCTCCCTGCCGAGTACGGCTGCGGCGGCATGGACGAAATCGCCTACGGCATCATCATGCAGGAGTTGGAGCGCGGCGATTCGGGCATCCGCTCGATGGCCTCGGTGCAAGGCTCATTGGTGATGTATCCGATCTACAAATTTGGCTCGGAAGAGCAGCGCCGCCACTACCTGCCCAAGTTGGCGAATGGCGAGATGATCGGCTGCTTCGGCCTCACGGAACCTGACTCTGGCTCCGACCCCAGCAGCATGACCACCAACGTGAAGGACGACGGCGACGCGTACATCCTCAACGGCGCAAAAATGTGGATCACCAACTCCCCATTGGCCGACATCGCGGTGGTGTGGGCCAAAAACGAGGCGGGCAAAATCATCGGCCTCATCGTGGAGCGGGGCATGAAGGGTTTCACGGCACCCGAAATACACGGCAAGTGGAGCCTCCGCGCCAGCATCACAGGCGAATTGGTTTTTGAAGATGTGCGGGTGCCGAAGAAGAACGTGCTGCCCGGTGTGCAGGGCCTGCGCGGGCCGCTCACTTGTTTGACAAAAGCCCGCTACGGCATCGCCTGGGGAGCCATCGGCGCAGCGCTCGACTGCTACGACTCGGCCCTGCGCTACTCGCAGGAGCGCGAGCAGTTTGGCAAGCCCATCGGCGCGTTCCAATTGACACAGAAGAAGTTAGCCGAGATGATCACCGAGATTACGAAGGCTCAACTGCTGGCTTGGCGGCTCGGTACGCTCGCCAACGCAGGCACCATGACCTCCGCTCAGGTGAGCATGGCCAAGCGCAACAACGTCCACATGGCCCTCACCATCGCCCGCGAAGCGCGGCAGATTCACGGCGGCATGGGCATCACCAACGAGTACCCAGTGATGCGCCACATGATGAACTTAGAGACCGTGCTGACTTACGAAGGCACCCACGACATTCACCTGCTGATCACGGGGCATGATGTGACGGGGCTGGATGCGTTCAAGTGAACGATGAGGTATGAACGATGAACGATTCAACCAAGACAGCGTGTGCAAACTTTGGCCTTTAAGCATCTTGTAGGTAAACCTACAAGATGCTTAAAGGCCAATCTTGACAGGTATCCGTTCATTCACAAAACTCAGCATTGACATGAAAAACATCGTTTTGCTCGCCGCAGTCCTGCTCATCAGCGTTTTAGTTTACGCTCAAATTACAACAACCCTGCCCGAAGTCGTCACTGGCCACCCTGCAAAAGTGGACTACGCGGTTTTCGAAAAATTGACTGCCGAGGCCGGCGCACACCGGAAGAAGTGCATGGTCACTCTGGACCAGTTTCTGAACATGAGCCGGGAGCCAGGCGTGATCATTCTGGATACCCGTTCCGACTCGATGTACCAGAAGAAGCACATCAAGGGGGCAGTTCACCTCAACTTCTCCGACTTCACGCAGGAGAATTTGGCGAAAACCATTCCCTCGATGATAACCAAAGTGCTGATTTACTGCAACAACAATTTTGACGACGACCCGATAGCCTTTGCCAGCAAGGAAGTTGTGCTGCCGAAAAACCCGCTGAACGGCGTGACGCTCGCACTCAACATCCCAACCTTCATCAACCTGTACGGCTACGGCTACCGCAACGTGTACGAGTTGTCGGAACTGGTTTCGGTGTTCGATGCGAGGGTGAAATTTGAGGGCATTTCCGTGCAGCAGAGATAGCGCAGCACCATTAAGCCCCCTCCAAAGCAAATGCCCCGCACCCGGTGAACTGGGTCGGGGCATTGTTTTGCCAACTTGTTCTACTTTTGCATGCACTTGATTTTAAGTCCTAACCCGAAACCAGCAACTTCAAAACCAGCAACCCACCAATCTCCACCCACACCATGTCCGAACCAACCCACCTCATCTCCATCAAAGCCGCTTTGCAGGAAAAACGTACGCCCGTTTATGCCAAAATCGTCCGCTGGGCCTGGCGGCTGCTCGTGGGCGGCATGGTCGCGCTGGTCGTACTTTTTCTGGTCATCAGTTTCACCGCCATCCCGTCGTTCCGCGAGTTGGAAGACCCCAACTCTGCGCTGGCGAGCGAAGTGCTGGCTGGCAACAACGAGGTGCTGGGGCGGTATTTCATCGAAAACCGGGTGCCGGTACCCTACGACTCGCTCAACAAGCACTTGGTGAACGCGCTCATCTCCACCGAGGACGAGCGCTTCCGCGACCACTGCGGCATCGATGCACAGGCGGTGGCGCGGGTCATCGTCCGCACGGTGCTGATGGCAGACCACAGCTCAGGCGGCGGCTCCACCGTGACCCAACAATTGGCCAAAAACCTCTACTCCGACCGCGACTTCAAGGGCATGGGCAAAGTGCGCAAAACGCTGAAACTCATTTACATGAAACTCCGCGAGTGGATCACGGCGGTGAAGTTGGAGCGCAGTTACACGAAGGACGAGATACTGGCGATGTACCTCAACCAGTTCAATTTCATCAACAACGCCTACGGCGTACACGCCGCATCGGAGGTGTATTTTGGCAAAGACCAGAAAAAACTGCGCATCGAAGAGGCCGCCACGCTGGTCGGGATGCTCAACAACCCCTCCTACTTCAACCCCAACCGCTTCCCCGACCGCTGTCTGCGCCGCCGCTGGATCGTGTTGATGCAGATGCGCAAGCAGGGCCACATCACCACGCCGCAGTTCGACAAACTCAAAGTGTCGAAACTCGACATGAGCAAGTTTAAAAAGGTGACGTTCACCGACGACAAGGCCGCTTACCTCTGCTCAGAGTTGAAAAAGGATTTGGCTCAAATACTCGACGCGCCAGAGTGCCGCAAGCCCGACGGCTCGAAGTACGACATTTACAAAGACGGCCTAAAAATTTACACCACCATCGACCCCATCTACCAACGCCAGGCTGAGGCTGCCATGCAGCAGCACATGAAAAAAATGCAGACCCGCTTCTTCCAAGTCTGGAAAGGCCGCGATCCCTGGTCGCACAAAAGCGGCGGCGCCACGCCAGAGGAAATACAGGGGCGAAAAGACGCGCTCTGGGGCCTCGTCCGCCAGGGCGACCGCTTCCAGTCCACCTGGCCCAAGTACATGGACGCTGCCGCCGACCGGGTGAAAGACCGCTATGACTTCGACCTGCGCGACACAGACATGGAGCGGATGCTGCAAGAGGAGAAAAAAGAGGGCAGCGTGAGCCGGATGCTGGCTGCCAAGTATGTAAGCGTGGAGCAAGCCGCCGCTTACCGCAAAATCATGTCGGACAAGGTGTGGCCCGAACTGAAAAACCAGTACCGCGCCCTCACCATCGCCGTGCGCAAGCAGTACGAAGCCAAAACCGGGATGAAGGTGTTTACTTGGAACAATTCACGCTTCGAGAAGGACACGTTCATGTCGCCGATGGACAGCCTGAAATACCACCGGATGTTCCTGCAAACCGGCATTTTGGCCATCGACCCTACCACCAGCGAGATCAAGGCTTGGGTGGGTGGCATCAACTTCAAGTATTTCCAGTACGACCACATCCGCAACCGCCGTCAGGTCGGCTCCACGTTCAAGCCCTTCATCTATGGCACCGCCATCGCCCAGCAGGGCATCAGCCCTTGCTTCCGGGTGTACGACCAAGCGGTGACTATCCCGAAGGGCTACCCCAGTTTTTACCTCCTGCAAGACTGGACGCCCAAGAACTCCACCGGTACTTACACCGGCCAATTACTCACACTGAAAGAAGCGCTCAAAAACTCGGTTAACTCCGTCAGCGTGTACCTGATGAAGCAAATGGGCGATGCAAAGCCGGTCATTGACCTCTGCAAAAACATGGGCATCGCCTCCGACATACCCGCCCTGCCGTCCATCTGCCTCGGCACAGCCGACCTGAAAGTGATGGAAATGACCGGAGCCTATGCCACCTTCGCCAACAATGGCACCTACGGCCAGCCCTACGTCATCAAGCGCATCGAAGACAAAAACGGCCGCACGGTGTACCGCTCCATGATCGAGGAGCGCATCGCGCTGCCCGCCAACGCCAACTACGTCATGGTGGATATGCTGAAATACAACGTGGGCGGCGCGCCGGGCATCAACAAACTGAAAAGCGAAGTGGGCGGCAAAACCGGCACCACCGATGACTTCACCGACGGCTGGTTCATGGGCATCACGCCGCGCCTCGTGGTGGGCACTTGGGTGGGCGGCGAAGACCGCTGGATACGCTTCCTCAACCTCGCCGATGGGCAAGGCTCGCGCATGGCCCGCCCGATTTTTGCCGATTTCATCCAAAAATTGGAGAGCGACCCCAAATCGGGCTACGACTTCAACGCCCGCTTCAAACGCCCGGCTGGCGACCTTGGCATCGAGATCAACTGCGCCGCCTACAACGGCGAGATGCTGCCCGATGGCAGCAGCGACGAGGAGTTTTCGCCCGATATTTACAACGATGAACTGCCCACCGACAAGGGCGGCACGAAGCCTACGCCGAAGGGCAAGCCTGACGACACGTTTGGTGATCAGTTGGAGGGGGGAGGCTTACAGCCCTGAAAGGGAAACGATTGGACTGACCACCTGTTTCGTTATCTAAAATTTCTTGCCGCGCTTGGTGTTTTCACCAAGCGCAATTCA
>JAYSUY010000955.1:0-8634 GCA_043718855.1 Saprospiraceae bacterium
CAACATTTCCGCCTCCAGGTCATCATTATATTCCAATCGAACAAACTTTGCCATCAAGTGATTGATACTATTGGCAAATTTCATTTTTTCAGATTCCGAGCCTATATCCGAGCGCGTGTCCTCCGTAAAAAGTTTGGCAACCTCTGTTTCAGAAAGTACGATGACGGTATTATTGGCGCCCGACGACAGCTTTCTTGGATATTTCATTTATAAAGAATTTGTTGAACTGTAAAAATCAGGGATGGTCTTACATACTCGCCACAAGTTTGCAAAAAAGAATACGAACGCTCAGTTTGACCAATAAAACCAGCCAATACCTCAACGCTGCACCACCATTTTTCCCGTAAAAATTTGTCGCGCAACAAAATCCTCCGCGCGGTACATGTACACCCCAGTCGGCCGGGGCGGCAGCGTCATATCAGTGCCGCACGGGGCCTGCCAGACGCGCTGGCCGCTGGCGTTGTACAGGGAAAAAGCCCAGTCTTCGGCATCCTCGGCACTGACCTGAAATGCGCCGCCAGAGGCGACTACCCAAAATTTACCCCTCGAAGTGCAGCGATACCGTGAAAGTGCCGCTCAGCACTTTGTCCAACACGGTGCTTTGCCTGCTCAATGACTCCAGCTGTTGCATTTGAACCTTGAATCTGCGCCTTGAATCTGTGACCTGTTTGAATGAGATTCTCTGCTTTTTGTACTTTTGTGGCCTATACGTTAAAACACAACCACTATGTGCGGATTTATTGGACTTTTTGGCTCAAAAGTCAACGGCGGCCCCTTGCGCGAACAAGTGCTGGGCATGTCAAAAAAACTAAGGCATCGCGGGCCCGATTGGAGCGGGATTTATGCTTGCGATCAGGCTATCCTTTCTCACGAACGGTTGGCAATTGTTGACCCGGCTTCAGGCGGTCAGCCGCTTTATACCCAAGACCACAAAGTAGTGCTGGCAGTAAACGGGGAAATCTACAACCACCGCAGCATTCGCAAACAATTTGAGGGCAAGTATGAATACCAGACAGAATCTGATTGTGAAGTGATCCTTTCGCTCTACCGCGAAAAAGGCAAGGATTTTCTCGAAGACCTGAACGGGATTTTTGCGTTTGCGCTCTACGACGTGGAGGCCAACACCTTTCTGATTGGCCGCGACCACATGGGCATTATTCCGCTTTATATGGGTTGGGATACACACGGAAACTTCTATGTGGCCTCTGAACTTAAAGCCTTGGAAGGCATTTGCAAACAGATCAAAGAATTTCCACCCGGCCATTTCCTCTACAGCCCTGACGGCATGGAACCTCAGAAATGGTATGCCCGCGAATGGGTTACTTATGAGGCCGTAAAAGAAAACAAGTCAGATATAGAGGTACTGCGTAACGCTCTGGAACACGCCGTGGAGCGACAATTGATGTCCGATGTGCCCTATGGTGTGCTGCTTTCGGGTGGTCTCGATTCATCAATAATCGCGGCCATCGCCAAAAAATATGCGCCCAGGCGGATCGAAACAGGTAGTATCAGCGAAGCTTGGTGGCCACAATTGCACTCTTTTGCAGTAGGGCTCAAAGGCTCACCGGATTTAGTGGCAGCCCGCAAAATGGCCGATTTTCTCAAAACGGTCCACCACGAAATTTACTTCACCATCCAGGAAGGTCTCGATGCCATCCGCGACGTGGTTTATCACTTGGAAACCTACGATGTCACCACGATACGGGCATCTACGCCGATGTACCTCATGGCGCGTGTGATCAAGTCCATGGGCATCAAAATGGTGCTGTCTGGCGAAGGCGCCGATGAGTTGTTTGGCGGGTATCTCTACTTTCACAAAGCACCGAATGCACAAGCATTTCACGAAGAAACGGTAAGAAAATTGAGCAAACTACACCTTTATGATTGCTTACGCGCCAACAAATCGTTGGCAGCTTGGGGCGTTGAAGGGCGTGTACCATTTCTAGACAAAGAATTCATGGATGTGGCCATGCGCCTCAACCCGGAGGACAAACGCCCTGGAAATGGGCGCATCGAAAAATGGATTTTGCGTAAGGCGTTTGAAGATGTTTTGCCTCCTGAAATCGCCTGGCGGCAAAAAGAACAGTTCTCAGATGGGGTTGGATATAGCTGGATTGACACGCTGAAAGGAATAACCTCCAAGGCCGTTTCTGATGAAGAAATCGCCAATGTCAAGTATCGCTTTCCTATACATCCGCCCATGAGCAAGGAGGAATATTATTACCGCAGCATTTTTGCCAGCCATTTTCCTTCGGACGCGGCAGCAGCTTGTGTACCATCTGTACCGTCGGTTGCTTGCTCAACCCCGGAGGCACTGGCTTGGGACAAGTCATTCCAAAATCTAAATGATCCTTCCGGGCGGGCGGTCAAAGCGGTTCACAATGAAAGCTTATGAGTACTAGCCGGTGGCGGTACTGAGGTGTAGTATTGCGTAGTCAGAGCATAAAAAAAGTCCCTTCGGCGCGGTGCGCCAAAGGGACTTTTTTATGCTCTGACTGGGGCCGAAAATTTACCCCTCGAAGTGCAGCGATACCGTGAAAGTGCGGCTCAGTACTTTGTCCAGCACGGTACTTTGCTCCAGCCGGTCGTTGTAAATCAGTATGTTGTTCAGCCCCTGCGAGATTTTCAGTTCGGGCGAGAAGATGAAGTAGGGGAAGAAAAACTGGATGCCCGCGCCGTACTCCACCTGAAAATCGGTGGGCGCAATTTTCACCAAACCAGCAGCTTGCCGGGTGCGGGAGTCGCTCGCCACGTCGAAGGAATATTTCACTCCACCGATCACGAACAGGCGAAAATCATGGTAAGTCGCTGATTTGTAGCGCACATGGAAGGGCATTTCCACCAATACCGACTCGATGGGCCGCTTGCGAATGAGGCCATTTTCACCCGGTTGCTTGTAGCGGATGGTGTGCTCGGTGAACGACAGTGTGGGCAGGAAGCGGATGTCGAAGTACTCGCCAATTTTCAGGTTCGATACGATGCCAAGGTTGAAGCCTGGTCCAGTCACTGATTCAGCAGTGGCGAAGGAGTCGTTTCGAATGAAGTTTTTGGAGGGGTAAATCCGATAATTGCTGCTGTTCATGCCCAGCGTAATGCCAAAATAGTAGGGCTTCGACTGGAAGTCGAGGTAGTTGATGTTGCTGCCCTGATTGAACTGGGCGGAGGCAAAAAGGGGCAAGATGCAAAGGGCAAGGGGCAAGAGGCAAGAGGCAAGAGGCAAATTGCAAAAGGCAAAGGGCAAAGAAGCGAGGAGCGAGCTGCTGCTTGCCCTTTGCTTTTTGCAATTTGCCTCTTGCTGTTTGCAATTTGTCACTTCGTGGCTGAGTAGATGGAGCATATTCCGAGTGTGAGTCGTTCGCATACTGGGTGCTGAAAGCCGGTTTTGGTTAAAATATTCGTGAAATTGCTGCCTTCCGGGAAAGCCTGTACGCTCTCGAAGAGGTAAGTGTAAGCCCGGATGTCGCGGCTGGTTAAACGCCCGATGAGCGGCAAAATGTATTTGAAGTAGCCGTTGTACAGTTGTTTGAAGGGAAAAATGTGGGGCCTCGAAAATTCCAAAATCACCACCCGTCCTCCCGGACGAAGCACTCGGTGCATCTCCGCAAGGCCCTTTTCCAAGTTTTCAAAATTGCGCACCCCGAAGGCCACTGTCACGGCATCGAACGAGTTGTCGGCAAAGCGGAGTTGCTCGCTGTCGCCCGTTTCGAGGGAAATCAGGCCCTCAAATCCCTCATTTTTGATTTTTACCCGCCCGTAATCCAGCATTTGGTTGGAAATGTCGATGCCAATGACTTGAGCCGGTTTCAGCATTTTGGTGGCCATGATGGCTACATCTGCCGTACCGGTCGCCACATCGAGTATTTGCTGCGGGCTTTCTTTTTGCAAATAACTGAGCGCACGTTTCCGCCATGAGATGTCGATGCCCAGCGAAAGCACCCGATTGAGCAGGTCGTATCGGGGGGCGATTTTGTCAAACATCTGTTCGACTTCGGCCTTCTTGCTGTGGCCTCCGTAGGGGGTGACTATTGCTTTTTGTTCCATGATGTAGGATGTTTGTCGTTGGTGCAAAATCAGGTTTTAGGGTTGGTTTGGGGTGAAAATCTGATCTACAAATTCAAGTTCTCCACAATCTCCAGTCCATACCCGATGAACCCCGTGCGCGGTTTCGGGTGGTTGGTGAGAAGACGTATCTTGCTGATATTCAGTTCACGAAGAATTTGCGCACCCACACCAAAGTCCTTTTTGCCCAGCGAAGTATGCAGTTCGAAACGGTCGGTGTTGCCTTCATCCACCAATTGTTTGTAGTGTTGGAGTTTGGCGAGCAGATTGGCTTTGTCGCCTTGGCGAAGGTACACAAATGCGCCTTTTCCGGCTTCGGTGATGGTGCGCAAGGCTGTGTTGATCTGCGAGCCATAGTCAGAGAGCAAAGTACCGAGTATGCCGCCCGTTTCCGACCAAGAGTGTACCCGCACCAGCACCGGCTCGTCGGTGGTCCATTCGCCTTTTTTTAGCACGAGGTGGGTATCACCACTGGCTGCATCGGTGAACACAATGGCCTGAAAATCACCGTGTATAGTGGTCATAGTGGTTTCCATTTCGCGGCGCACGAGCCGCTCGGTGCGCATCCGGTAAGCCACGAGGTCGTCAATCGAAATGATTTTCAGGTCGTGCTGGCGGGCTACCTCCACGAGTTGGGGTAGGCGGGCCATCGTGCCGTCGACGTTCAGGATTTCTACCAGCACACCCATTGGGTACAGCCCTGCCAGTCGCGCCAAATCTACTGCCGCCTCAGTGTGTCCTGTGCGGCGCAGCACCCCGCCCGCTTTGGCGCGAAGCGGAAAAATATGCCCTGGCCGGGCGAAATCGCTGGGCCGGGCTGCCGGGTTGGTCATCCAGCGGATGCCCGTAGCCCGGTCGTAGGCACTGATGCCGGTGGAACAGTCATACCCGATGAGGTCGATAGAGACCGTGAAAGCCGTTTCGTGGAGCGCGGTGTTGCTGCCCACCATGAGGTCGAGGCTCAGTTCGTCGGCGCGTTTTTCCTCGATGGGGGTGCAGATGAGGCCCCGCCCGTGCGTCGCCATAAAGTTGATGATATCGGGCGTGACGGTTTCGGCGGCGCAGATGAAATCGCCCTCGTTTTCGCGGTCTTCGTCGTCCACAACGATGATGACTTTGCCCGCCCGGAGGTCGGCGATGGCTTCTTCGATGGTATTGAGTTGGATGGTATCAGTCATGGTGTCAGTAGTCAATTCATCAAATTCGGCACTCAAACAAACGCGCCGCAGGATGGTTAAATCCTGCGGCGCGGCAAAGGTAATTTTGTTGAGGGTGGAAAATAGCCCCACGTTTTAGAATTTGATTTTGTGGATGCGCCATTCTGCTACTCCATAAACGCCACCTTCCCCACCACCTTTCCATTCACCTTGACCAAGCACAGCCCCGCAGGCGCGGCTGGTTGGAGTGTCCAGCGATTCGCACCCAGTTGCACAACAAAGGTTTTTTCAAAAACGATGCGCCCCTGCACATCCAGCATTTGCACCAGCACCTCGTCATCGCGGGTGGCTGCAAAGTCGGCGTAGCATACGCCACGAGCAGGGTTGGGGCTAAGCCGCACACCGCTGGGTGTGGCTGCCGTTTTTTCCCAGCGCAACACCACGTCGCGAGCAAGCCCCGCTGCGCTGACTGCTTCCGAGGCAAGTTTTTCTTCTTGAAAATCAAGCATTTCGGACAAATTGCCGTCGCGCAGCGCGGCGATATCGAGCGTCAACAACGGCTCTCCGGCAGTTGCGGCTGCGCCCGCGCCGTCCACCCACACGATGGGCAGTTGGCCTTCGACCATGCGCTGTGGGTTGAAATTATTACCGTCAAAACCACCCATCACTACAGATTCTACCCGCTCGATGCGCAGTGCAGTTGGGTCAAAACGGAGGCTCAGTTGCAGCCCAGCCAGTGTGGTAGATTCGGCGGTGCGGAGTTGGATGCGGCGTGTCTCGCCCGCTCGCAGGTGGAGGTCGGGAGCCAAGAGTACGAGTGCGGCGCGGTCTTCGGTTTCGGGCGCGAAGTAGGTGCCGTTGAGGTCGCCCAACCGGATGCCCCGGAAGTTGAGGCAGGAGCCGTTGGCGGAAGTGCCGACTGGTTCAGCCACAAATTTCCAAGAGCCGCAGGGCAACATCGTGTCGATGCCCAGTATCAGTCTGCGCCCCAGCACGATGTCGTAGGTGGTGACGGTGCCGCTGCAATTCAGGTCGGCTGCCACAATTTTCCACGACTGCGTGAAACTGTCCAGCCCCAGGATGTGCTTGCTCGTCAGCACCAGATCGTAGGTACTGAGGCCATCGAGGGGGTTTGATTTTTTGCTGGGTGTGACGGTATACGTTGCGTTTTTGAGCGAAGCGATGCTACCCACCGAATAAGTGCCGCTGGCCGTGAAGGTGGTGTCAAAGTTGGGACTATCTATCGCAAGTTGCACATTGTCAAGCGGATTACCCGAAGGCGTTTTCAAAAAACAGTTGGTTGGCGGGGCGAAATACGCGTCAATTTTTTGCCCCAGCAGCGTCATGGTGGCTTGTGCGCTGCCGCCCCGCACATCGAACGTGACCTCACCGGTGTACGGCGCGATAACCCAAAAAGTGGGGGTGCCGAAGAAGCCGCCAAATTGCCCGGCGAGGTACGGTTGCAGGGCGGTGAGGCTGCCGCCGTCCTTGCCTGCGCCGATCATGGTGAGCATTTTGTCGTTCAGGTAGGTGGCAACTTTGGCGTTGTTGTCAGTCTGCAACGTGCTGAGCAGCAGGAACTCAACCTTGCCGGGGTAGGCGGCTTTTTTAGATACATTAAGGCTCTGAAAAAACGGCGCGTGGGTGGCGCAGGGCGGGCAGGAGGTAAAAAATGCCTCGATCACCACTGCTTTTCCTTGGTTCACGAAGTCTTGGTAGAGTTTGCGCACTTGGCCGTCGGAGGTAGTGATGGTGAAATCGGGAGCGGGCGTAGCGGCCAGCGATGTGGCAAGGCACAGGGCCAGAGGGAGGAAAAAATATTTCATGCAAATCGGATTTTGATACTGGAAAAGTTCTGGGCGCAGATGGCGCAGATATCCGCAGATTGGAGTGTTTTTGAAAACATCTGCGGACATCCGCGAAATCTGCGGGAGCCAAATTTGACACCCTAAAAGTAGGAAACCCAGCCAAAAGCAAACGCTTTGAAAACAGCGAACTCGTAGTTTGTCGGCCAGTTTACTTTTGCGCTATGAAGAACGGTTTGCTTTTTTTCGCCTTCGCTGGGTTACTCGTGGCCTTTGCTCCGCCCCTGACGGATATCCCTGAAAAATTGGGTGAGCGGCTGTTTTCCGATCCACTGCTCTCGCTTGACAGCACCATCAGTTGTGCCAGTTGCCACATCCCGGAGTTTGCTTTTTGTGACACTGCCCTCGTGAGCCGGGGCGTGGGTGGCCGATTGGGCCGCCGCAACTCGCCGGGTATCACGAACATGACTTCGCGGCCACATTTTTTCTTCGATGGCCGCGCGGCCACGTTGGAGCAGCAGGTGCTGATGCCCATCCAGGATACGCTGGAAATGCGGGCTACGCTCGACTTGGTGGAAAAACGCCTCCGAAAACACCCAGAATATGGCCCAATTTTCAAAAAACTCTACCGCCGCAAGGCCAACTCCGCCGACCTCGCCGCTGCACTGGCCGCCTTCGTGCGCACCCTCGAAACCTCCGATTCGCCTTTCGACCGCTGGGCAAAACGCAAGCCCGAGGCGATGAGCGAGGCCGCTGTGCGGGGCCGCGAAGTGTTCATGGTGAAGGGAAAATGCTTTGATTGTCACTTTTCACCTGACTTCACAGGCGACGAATTTCGCAACGTGGGCCTCTTCACGGGGAGCAAAAATCTCAGCGACCAAGGCCGATTTGGGGTTACGGGCGACAGCACTGATTTAGGAAAATTCAAGGTGCCAGGACTGCGCAACGTGGCGGTGACTGCACCATTTATGCACAACGGAATGTTCCGAACGCTGGAGGAGGTCATCGATTTTTACGATACGCCAGACAAAATTATCCCCGGTTCCATCAACCGCGATACCCTGCTGGCCGCCCCACTGGGACTGACTGTGGAGGAAAAAGCCGACCTGAAAACTTTTCTGGAAGCCCTCACCGACGACCGCTTCAAAAAATAACGAACCTCCGTCGCTAAGGCTATGGCGGCTAAAAACGATGAGCGATGAACGGCGAGACACAGCCAAGTGTCGCAACGGAAGCAGGCTTTGGTCGAGGGAAAGGCGCTCTCTGTCCCTACTTCCATCACGCGGTTGAGCCATTTCGCCGGTTGGGTGTTTCAGTCCCGCATTCTCAAATTCTCACCTTCCCCAAATCATCAAACTAACGTACTTCCATGCTCTCCGTCAACAAACTCACCAAGCAGTACCGTTCCGCCAACGGCCAGTCGCTCACCGTACTCGATCAAGTCACGTTCGACTTAGCCGAGGGCGACACTTTCGCCATCGTCGGGCCGTCAGGCTCCGGCAAAACCACTTTGTTGGGTCTCTGCGCCGGGCTTGATCGGGCTACCAGCGGCTCCA
This sequence comes from Saprospiraceae bacterium, assembly GCA_043718855.1. Classification (GTDB taxonomy): domain Bacteria; phylum Bacteroidota; class Bacteroidia; order Chitinophagales; family Saprospiraceae; genus M3007. Next base: position 8,578 of record JAYSUY010000955.1, read on the forward strand.
TTTCGCTCAACAACATTGTGCTCGACGACCTCTCGGAAGACCAGCGGGCTGAGGTGC
>JAYSUY010000956.1:0-8628 GCA_043718855.1 Saprospiraceae bacterium
GCTTGCAGTACCCAGCGGAGTAGGAGGGCCGACATCAATTTCGTCCCAGCAGTACGTCAGCGCATCGCCGTCGGGGTCGGTAGCCGAGCCTTTTAGTTCAAACGGTGTGCTGATGGGAATGAAGAAATTGTTGGGATAGTTGAGCGTCACCACCGGGTTTTGGTTGCCAGTTTCCTCTACTGTGCCGCAGGTGCTGCCAAAGCCGATTTCCACAAAATTGCGTATCTCGATGATGGAGCAAGCTTGGTAGTATAGGTCGCCACGGGTATTAACTACGTTGTCGCTGCCACAGCTCCCCCCATACGCCATGATGGTGCTGCCACTGCCCGGTTCGCAAGCTGAGCTGGGGCTACGGCCTCCAACAGTTCCGCACAAGTTCCAAGTGTGGCCACCATCCCACATGTGGCCGATCTCTTGGCCGACCACAGTGAAAAAGCCGTCGCCGTAGGGATAGGTGTCGGAAGAAACACCGCGTCCCTTGTCGTTGGAGCAGCAGGCACCGCCCGCAATGCCCGCCGCGTCGCCGCTGATGTAGCGGGCGAAGCAGTGGCCGATGTCAAATTTTGCAAGGCTGCCGATGGCGTTGATGATGATCTGGGTGTTCTGGTTGAGCCAGTCGGCACAAGTAGGGCCAGTGAAAGGGTCGGTAGCGGAGTTGATGAAAATTAATTTCTCCTCCTCGTCGATCAGTTTGAGGCGGATGGAGAGGTCGGCTTCGTAGATGGCGTTGAGTTTGTTGGTGGTACTCACCACCTTCGCCAACGTGGCTTCCTTGGTCCCATAGTCTTCACCAAACTTGCCCGTAGTGGTGCAAGCGAAGCGGTAAACCCGCAACTTAGTGGTCGCACCATTGAATTCCTTGCCGCCGCCTCGTGGCACTACGGGTGCTACGGTGGGGCGGATTTGCTCCAACTCCGTAGGGCTGGGCGGCGAATATCTTGCGAGTCGCTGCTCCCCCACACTCTTCGGGTAGTCCTGCCGGTCGTAAGCCATGTAGTAGTCATTTTGGCCGGTAGCAAGCGGCTCAATGTACTCGATGCCTTTGTCGGCGAGGCGCACCAGCGCATCGAAGCCGAGATAGGGCGACACCGTGAAGTGGATTTTTTTGCCGGCATCTTCGAGCGATTCGCCCGCGTAAGTGCGAATTTCGGGGCGGGAGGCAGCCAATCCGGGCATCATCATCTCGGTGCGCCAGATGGCAAAAGTTTCCAGCGAGCCGTCGGCCTTTGGCAATTGCAGGGTGAAATTGCGCAGGGCAGCCGCGTCGGTAAATTCGAGCGGGGCTTGGGCCAAGTGGGCCACCAGATCGCTGTAGTTGAGCCGGAAGGCGGTGTAGGCAAGCGGCTCGAAGGGGCGCTGGGCCGATTCGGGCAGTGCAACCGCGTTGAGCGCAACAGGGGTCCAGAAATTGGGGGCGGCAAATTGTGCAGTGAGGCTGGCCAAGCAGCACAGCACCGCGAAGAGGGTGAGAAGTGGTCGCATAAGTGAACGTTGTTTTTGTTGAAGCCACAAAAATCGGCAATCCTTGCTGGAAGCAGGTGAATTTTCGTCGGTTTGCTCAAATTAGACGGCATTTGCCAGCATTGCCGCCATTAGCCAATGCTGGCATTTCACCTTGCCCCAACGATGGAATAGTGAATGTCAAAATGACGAGCCGCTCTGGCGCTGCGAGTTTTTTACTTTTGCGCCGTTCAACCGCCCCACCCACACTCCCGTTTTCAACGAATATGGCTGCGAAACAAAAAAATGCCCCCAAGCCCAACCAACCTCGACCCGCTCAGGCTGGCGCAAAACCAATCCCCAAAAAAGTGGAGCAGGTGCTGCTCACCAACACTTTCGCGCCCGGTTTTTGGAAAAAAAACTGGCTGCCTGCCACACTGCTGATGGCTGTGGCCTTCGGGTTGTACTGGGCATCGGTAGCCTTCGGCTATGTGCTTGACGATGAGATGGTCATCCAGAAAAACGCCTACACGCAGAGCGGCTTCAGCGGCATTGGGCAGATTTTTGGGGCCGACAGTTTCATGGGCTATTTCCAAAAAAGGGAGAGTCTGTTTTTGCTCGAAGGGGGGCGATACCGCCCGCTGTCGCTGGCGACTTTTGCGATGGAAATTGGCGTTTTCGGTAAAGAAAGCCCCCTGCTGCCGCACGTTAGCCACTTCATCAACATCCTGCTGTACGGACTGACGGGGGTGTTGTTATACCGCATTTTGCTGGGCCTTTTTCCTGTTAAAGAAGGAGGACAGTGGTACTTCGGGCTGCCGTTTTTGGCTGCGCTTATTTTTGTGCTGCACCCGCTGCACACCGAGTGCATAGCAAACATCAAGGGCCGCGACGAGATTTTGGCCCTGCTGTTCAGCCTAGGCGCACTGTATGCGACGCTCAAATACCTGGATACCAACAAAATGCGCTGGATGCTGCTCTCCGGCGCATCACTGCTGCTAGGGCTGTTTGCAAAGGAAAATGCCTTGACTTTTCTGGCGGTGATTCCAGTGACCGTGCTGTTTTTTACCCAAGTGCCGCGCAGCCGAGTGCTGGCCGCTTCTGTGCCGCTGCTGGCTGCTGTGCTGGTATTTATCTTGGTGCGGTTCCGGGCTTTGGGCTTCATGGTGGATCACGGCAAGGCGATGAACGACCTGATGAACGACCCATTCCTGGGCATGACGGTGAGCGAAAAATTGGCGACTACTTTTCTCACACTGGGCTGGTACCTCAAACTGTTGGTGGTGCCGCACCCACTCACCCACGACTATTACCCGTACCATGTGCCACAGGTGGGCTGGTCGGATTGGCGGGCTTTGGTCTCGCTCGCGCTGTACCTCGGCATGGGCGTATGGGCGGTGCTCAACTGGCGCAAACGCGCTGTGGCGGCTTGGTGCATCGTGTTTTTCCTGCTCACGCTGAGCATTGTGAGTAACCTGTTCGTATCGGTGGGCACATTTATGAACGAGCGCTTCGTGTACATGCCTTCGGTGGCGTTTTGTGTGCTGCTGGCGTGGCTGTTGTCTCGAAAATTACCCCAACTGTTCCGCTCTGCACCAGATGCGCCGAGCATTCTTGCAGCAGGAATTTTGGCTCTTGTGGTGGGCTTTTTTGGCTGGCGCACGGTGACGCGGGTGCCTGATTGGGAGAGTGAACGGACGCTGAACCCCGCCGCTGTGAAAGTTTCTGAAGGCAGCGCGCGGTCGCATTTGTTCTATGTAACAGCGCTTTACAAAAACGACTACAAGGATACAAAATTTAAGGAGGAGAAGGAGGCGATGGTTGCGCTGATGGAACACCACATCAATCGAGCCATCGAAATCAACCCCAAATATGGCTCGGCTTGGCAAATGAAATCGGGTATTTCGGCGGCTCGCTTTGAACTGGATCACCAGTTGGACAAGTTGTTCCACGACTTCGAGAACATCTTGGACCACATCCCGAACAATACGGATTTTCGCAAGTTTTTAGACGAGTACATGAAGTATCTGGATGGCTCAAACGCCGACAAGTACATGGCGTTCTGCCACCGAGTGGGCTACGATTTTTTCTTCAAGAAAAAGGGCGACACGCAAAATGCCTTGAAATTTCTCCAATACGGCCTTGATCGCCAGTATGAGGACATCCGCATTTTGGACGATATGTCGGAGGTGTACAGCACTATCGGAGACCAAGTGAAAGCGGCGGAAATGAAGGCAAGGGCGGACGCGCAGCGGTAAATATTTTTAGTGGTGGAGGGGCTTTCAATATTGATCACGTTTGACCTATTAACCACATTATTTTCAATCATGACTACATTCAAATCACTCGAAATCTGTGCAGGGGCTGGCGGACAAGCACTCGGCTTGGAACAGGCTGGATTTGAGCACGTTGCGCTGGTTGAGATAGAACACTTGGCTTGCCAAACGCTCCGCACTAACCGCCCACACTGGAATGTGATCGAAGGCGACCTCCGATATTTTCGAGCCACCGAATTCAAGGGTAAGGTGGATTTGCTTGCCGGCGGGGTGCCTTGCCCCCCATTCTCGATAGCTGGCAAACAGTTGGGTGATTTGGACGAGCGCGACCTATTCCCAGAAGCCCTGCGCATCGCAGCAGAGTGCGACCCGAAGGCCATCATGCTGGAAAATGTGCGGGGCCTGCTCGACCCCAAATTTGAGGAGTATCGGTTGCAAATGTTGGAAGAGTTGAATAGGATGGGCTATGTGGGCGAGTGGCGGCTGTTCCATGCTTCTGATTTTGGGGTATCCCAAAATCGGCCACGGGCGATCTTGGTGGCTCTGAAAAAAAACTACTGGAACTGTTTTTTATGGCCCGAAAAGTCGGGAGTTCCACCGTTGTCCGTTGGCGAATTGTTGTACGAAGAAATGGCGGAACTCGGCTGGGAGCGGGTCAATGAGTGGCGTAGCAAAGCTCAACGCATTGCCCCGACATTGGTGGGCGGCTCTAAAAAACATGGAGGCCCTGACTTAGGTCCTACGCGAGCCAAAAAAGCGTGGGGTGATTTAGGGGTTGATGGGCATGGCTTGGCTGACCGGGCACCCATCAACGGTTTCAGCGGCAACCCCCGACTGACCGTGCAGATGGCTGCGCTGATTCAGGGTTTCCCCAAAGATTGGCAATTTGCGGGCAAAAAAACCCCAGTTTATCGGCAGATTGGCAATGCGTTCCCACCACCAGTGGCTGCTGTTATCGGCAAATCAATTTTTAACGCCCTTGATCATGGCAAAAGCAAGTAAAGGACAAGGTTCGAGAGCCAAACTGCGCCAGTTTTTTCTGGAAAATCTGGGTATAGTCTTGGACTCTGACACACTTCGGGCTGTTGCTGGCAGCAGCGAATGGGCACGGCGCATTCGGGAATTGCGGAACGAGGAAGGCATGAACATCGTAACCCACAACGACCGTAGCGAACTCAAACCGGGGCAGTACATACTCTTAGATTTGAAACCCTTGCCAGCATTCGAGCGCGGAATCTCGAAGGAAACACGCGCCTTCGTGCTGGATCGTAACGGGTTTACCTGCCAAATGTGCGGCGCGGCAGCCGGAGAGCCGCACCCTTACGATGTCGGGCGAAAAACCCGTCTTCAAATCAGCCACACCATTGATAAGTCTATGGGCGGCACAGACGATCCTGGTAACCTGAGGGCAATCTGCTCTGTTTGCAACGAAGGCGCATCCAACCTGACGCTCAACCGGCCAGATGTTATCAAACTGTTGGCTCAAGTGCGCCGTGCGCCAGCCAAAGATCAGTTGGACGTGCTGCGCTGGCTGATCACCAAGTTTCCTCAGCAAGCCGAAAAGTATTTGAAAGAACTGTGAGGGTTTGGTGATCTACAGATGCCACACACCCTCTACCTTCAACCTAATTCCATGAAAGTCACCGAACATTTTCAAAAATCGAAGGGCAAGACCCTCATCTCATTCGAAGTGCTGCCCCCGCTCAAAGGCGGCAGTATGCAAGCCATTTTCAACACGCTCGATGCGCTGATGGAGTTCAAGCCTCCGTTCATTGACGTGACGTATCACCGCGAGGAGTTTATCTACAACAAACGCCAGTCGGGTTATTACGAGAAAACGGCAATCCGCAAACGGCCCGGCACCGTAGGTATCTGCGCTGCGCTGATGCACCGCTACGGGGTGGATGCCGTGCCACACCTGATCTGTGGAGGCTTCACTGTGGAGGAGACAGAAAATGCTTTGATCGACCTCAACTTCTTGGGAATCAACAATGTACTGGCACTTCGAGGCGACGCGCGGATGTTTGAGGAGAAATTTATACCCGAAGAGACCGGCCACAGGTTCGCCCTTGACCTCGTGCGTCAGATATCGGGGATGAACGAAGGCCGATACCTTGATACCAACATCCAGAATGGTGAGCCGACCGAATTTTGTGTCGGCATCGCCGGTTACCCGGAGAAGCACTTTGAGTCGCCCAACTTCGATACTGACCTGCATTTCACGAAAGCCAAAGTGGACGCGGGCGCGGGCTACATCGTCACCCAGATGTTTTTCGACAACAGTCGATTTTTCGATTTTGTGGAAAAATGCCGAGCAGCAGGCATCGACGTACCCATCGTGCCTGGCCTGAAACCGCTCACCAAAAAGTACCAATTGAACTCCATACCCCGCAAGTTTTTCGTGAATATGCCCCAAGCCTTCGTTTCGGAAGTGATGAAAGCAAAAGACGACGAAGCCGTGAAGCAAGTAGGTGTCGAGTGGTGCATCCAGCAGTCGAAAGAACTCAAAGCCGCCGGGGTACCTTGCCTACACTACTACACGATGGGCGATACGGAAACGATAAAAGCGATTGCGGGCCATGTAGCGTAGTAGTTCTTAGTTGCCAGTTATCAGGCCCCTCATGTTTCACCTTTCCCGCCGTAGTCTAAGCAAAGGCGGGCCTCACTCCTCGCAAGTGTACGCGCTCATTCTTGGTTTCATCACAGCATTTATGCTTACCTATACCATCATCCCGGTCATCATCGGGGTGGCGCGGGAGCGTAAATTTCTGGATCAGCCCAATGAGCGCAGTTCGCATGAAGTACCCACGCCCTCGTTGGGGGGCATCGGGATTTTTGCCGGAACGATTGTGGCTGTAGTGCTTTGGACCCCCTTTGACTCCTTCGCTGGGATGCAGCATGTACTGGCAGCATTTGTGCTGATCTTCTTGATCGGAGTACTCGATGATATTTTGCCACTCTCCCCAGTCAAAAAATTTGCGGGGCAAGTGCTGGTATCGGTCATTTTGGCCTACAAATCCAATATTCGGCTCACCAGTTTTTACGGCGCATTTGGGGTGGCCGAACTGCCCGAACTCACGGGCTTCGTCCTTTCGGTAGTAGCTATTGTCGGCATCATCAACGCCTTCAACCTGATTGACGGCATCAACGGTCTGGCTGGGAGCGTGGGGCTGCTGGCCTGTGTGGTTTGGGGCTACTGGTTTTGGGAAGTGGGGGCTTTTGCGATGGCGACCATCGCCGTCTCGCTGGCCGGGGCCATCGTCGCTTTCTTGAAATACAACTTCACGCCAGCGCGAATTTTCATGGGCGACACCGGCTCGCTGCTTATCGGCACGGTGTGTTCCATCCTCGCCATCAAGTTCATCGAAACCAATTACCAGTTGCCCGCCGAGTCAGCACTTCGATTTGATGCAGCTCCAGCCATAGCCGTAGCCGTGCTGATCCTACCGATTTACGATACCCTGCGGGTGTTCGTGCGGCGGGTGTTTCACGGGCGCTCGCCTTTTTCGCCCGATAAAACCCACATCCATCACCTGTTGCTGGATTTGGACCTGTCGCACATGCAAGCCACCGCATGGCTCTTGGTGGCCAACGTATTTTTCATCGTGCTCGCTGTCGCGCTCAATCACTTGGGCATGGTGGCCGTGCTGGTGGCAGAGTTGCTTGCAGCAATGCTGCTGACGACATCTTTGCAAATGGCCAAACGGAAAAAACAAGATTGAAAAATGATGAAAAAAACGTGCCTTTTTCCCGCCATAGCCCAGGCAACAGCGGGCCTGCTCCTCTCCCTTCTGATCGGCTGCGCGGTGCATCCTCGCTCGTCGTTCGATACGGCCCGCACTCCGCCGCCGCCTAACTACACCCTTGCCGAACACTGGGCCGCGCTGCCCGACAAAAAAGACCCCGCCGACCGCACTCCATGCCCTGCTATACGCGACGACCAGGCCACGGCCGGAGTAGACATATTTTTCCTTTACCCTACTTCCTACATGGGCACCCGGCGTGCGGAGCGCGAGTGGAATGCCGACCTGAGCGACACTGTACTCAATCAGAATACCGACGAGAGCAGTATTCTCTTCCAAGCCTCCATTTTCAACGGGTCCGGGCGGGTATTTGCGCCGCGCTATCGGCAGGCGCACCTCCACGTTTTTTACGGAAAAGACCAAAAATCAAATGACCAAGCTCTTGATGTGGCCTACACCGATGTGCAAGCGGCATTCGACCATTACCTGAAATACTGGAATCAAGGCCGCCCGTTCATCATCGCCGGGCACAGCCAGGGAGCGCGGCACGCCATGTTCCTCCTCCGTGACCGGGTGGAAGGCAAGCCCCTCGAACAGCAGTTAGTGGCTGCCTACATCGTCGGTTGGCCAGTGCGCAAAGATTTTTTCAAAACCCTTCTGCCTTGCCAGTCGCCCGACGACACCGATTGTTTTTGCTCGTGGCGCACCTGGGAACGCAAGTATGGCCGCCGCAAGGCATCCCAGCCCGAAGTGGTCTGCACCAATCCGCTTACTTGGACGACCACCGAAGGCAAATATGCCGCTGCCAACTCGAACCTCGGCGGTGTGGTGCGGCCTTTCTGCGCCGTGCTGCCCGGCATCACAGATGCGGAAGTATTCCAAGGCATCCTGTTGGCAACCAAGCCCAAGTTCCCCGGTAGTATCTTGTTTACCAGAAAAAACTACCACATCGGCGATCTCAACCTGTACTACATGAACGTGCGGGAAAACGCCCAGAGGCGGGCTAAGGCGTTTGCAAAACGGTGATTTCACACAACGCCACAACGCCAAGACGAATTTAGACAGCCCGTAAGAGTGCCGTCATGGCGTTGTGTGAAGTACGTACGGGCAAAAAAAAAGTCTGCCCTGCATTGCGCAGAGCAGACACATCAAAACAAAACGAAAAACCA
>JAYSUY010000957.1:0-3071 GCA_043718855.1 Saprospiraceae bacterium
AACCAGTTAACCAACCGGGCCTCTTGCTCAATGCCGACGCAGGGATGTTTTTCGAGTTCATCCCGGCAGAGGAAATTTCTAAAGAAAACCCTACGCGCCTCTGGCTGCGCGATGTGGAAATCGGTGTGAACTACGCCCTCGTGATGAACACCAATGCCGGGCTGTGGGGCTACAGCATCGGCGACACGGTGCAGTTTGTGAGCAAAAATCCCTACCGCTTAGTGGTGAGCGGGCGGGTGAAGCACTTCATCTCAGCGTTCGGTGAACACGTCATCGGCAAGGAAGTGGAGCATAGCATGCTTCCGGTGGCCAACGCGGCGGGTGTGCGCATCGTGGAGTTCACGGTGGCCCCGCAGGTGAATCCGCCCGAAGGCGGGTTGCCCTACCACGAGTGGTTGGTGGAGTTTGACAACCCGCCAGCCGACCTCGCCGCCTTCGCCCTGGATGTGGACACTCGAATGCGGGTGCAGAACATTTACTACGACGACCTGATCACCGGAAACATCCTTCGGCCCTTGAAAATCAGGCCCTTGCGCCGCGATACCTTCCGGGAGTACATGAAATCAGAAGGCAAATTGGGTGGGCAAAACAAGGTGCCCCGCTTGGCCAACGACCGAAAAATCGCTGACTGGCTGGCGCAATTCCAAGAAAAATAGCCGTGCTGCGCCGCCTCAGGCAGCCCGGCAACTAGATGACGTACCCAGTTCCGGCCCACACCACCTGACCCATGCCCGCCCACCACTACCACCGCAAACTCCCCCACTTCCAGCCTCCCGAAGCTACGTTTTTTGTGACCTTTCGGCTGGCGGGTTCCATACCGGTGGAGGTACTTCGGCGGCTGCGGGAAAATTACAAGTTGGTGCAGCGGGGCATGAGAAGCCCTGTCTTTGACCAAAGTTATACAGAAAATGAAGGTTTACAGCGCACAAAAAGCCCGTAAAATAGCGAAGGGGAAGGCTTGCTAACAACAACCTCACCGCGCCGCCCGCCGCGCATTCAACTCCGTAAAAAACCGGTTCAACTCATCCATGCTGTAAAACAGCACCTCGCGCGGCTTAGAGCCTTCGGCTGGCCCCACGATGCCCAAGCCTTCGAGTTGATCCATGATGCGCCCGGCCCGGTTGTAGCCGAGTTTCATGCGGCGCTGTATCATGCTCGTGCTGCCGTGCTGGGTTTCCACCACAAGGCGACCGGCCTCTTCCAACATATCGTCCATGTCGCTGAGACTGAACTGTTTGCCGCTACCGCCGCCGCCCTGCTCGCCGTCCGGGTGAAACTCTGGCAGGAAAAACGGCTCCGGGAAGCCCTGCTGCTTGGCAATAAAATCAATCACCCGCTCCACCTCTGGCGTGTCCACGAAGGCCGATTGCAAGCGGATGATGTCGCCGCCCACCGAGAGCAGCATATCGCCGCGACCCGTGAGTTGCTCCGCGCCGCCCGCGTCCAAGATGGTGCGGGAGTCCACTTTTGAGGCCACTTTGAAAGCGATACGGGCCGGAAAGTTGGCCTTGATCACACCCGTGATGATGTTCACCGAAGGCCGCTGCGTAGCGATGATGAGGTGAATGCCCACCGCCCGCGCCAACTGCGCGAGTCGGCCAATCGGCAACTCGATTTCCTTGCCGGCGGTCATGATCAGGTCGGCAAACTCGTCAATGATGAGCACGATGTAGGGCAGGAATCGGTGGCCCTTGTTGGGGTTGAGCCGCCGCCCCACGAATTTGTCGTTGTACTCCGAGATGTTGCGCACCTCCGCTTTTTTCAGCAGGTCGTAGCGCGTCTCCATCTCGATGATGAGTGAGTTGAGTGTGTGTACCACCTTCGTGGTGTCGGTCACGATGGGTTCCTGCTGGTCGGGCAAGAAGCCGAGGAAGTGGTTTTCGAGGTGAGCGTAGGGGAAAAGTTCGACCTTTTTGGGGTCGATCAAAATCAGTTTGACCTGCGAAGGGTGCTTTTTGTAGAGCAGCGACATGAGCACCACATTGATGCCCACCGACTTGCCCTGGCCCGTTGCGCCCGCGATGAGCAAGTGTGGCATTTTGGTCAAATCTGCCACAAACACCTCATTCTGAATGGTTTTGCCCAGCACGATGGGCAAATCCATCTTGGCACGTTTGAAGCGCTCATTCATCAGCACCTCGCGCATCCCCACGATCTGGCGGTTCTTGTTGGGTACCTCGATACCGATGGTACCCTTGCCGGGTATGGGCGCGATGATGCGGATGCCGAGCGCGGAGAGGTTGAGCGCGATGTCGTCCTCCAGGTTTTTGATCTTGGAAATTCGGATGCCCTTCGCCGGGATGATCTCGTACAGCGTCACCGTAGGGCCGATGGTGGCGCGTATTTTTTCGATCTCGATCTTGAAGTAAAGGAGCGTCTGGATAATCTGGTTTTTGTTGGCCTCCAACTCCTCTCGGTCGACCTCGAGCACTGTGTTGTCGTACTCCACAAGCAGTTGCAGGTGCGGGTATTCGTAACTCGACAGATCGAGCGTGGGGTCGTAAGGCTCGCTGAGGTTGGGGTTGTCTTCCTGCACGAGCGCGACGGGGGCCTTGTAACTGTCGGCTTCTTCGGGTGTGCTCGGCGGCGGCGGGGCAGCGATGATTTCGAAGTCATCGGTACCGCCTGGCTGGAGCGGGGCAGCGCGAACGAGTTCAGGTTTCTCTACATCGGCAAAAAGTGCGCTCCGCTGACTTAGGTCAAGCGCGAGTTGGGCCGGAGCGGGCTGAGGGCTGAGGGTGGCAGGCTGAGGGCTGTCTGTCGTTGTTTGCTGGTTATTGAGTTGGCCCGCCTTCGCCGAGGCTTCGGCGGGTGAACGAAAAAGCGGAGCGGCTGGTCGTTTGGCAAAATTTCCCGAAAGCAGGTCGCGCCAGGCCTGTTGGGTTTCTTCCCAGAGTTTTTGCCAAGTAAATTCTTCGAGGCTGGGGTTGTTGCTCCACACGAAAGTGGCTACGAGCAGGAAAACCATGAGGGCGAAGGTGCCGATTTTGCCCAAAAAATTCTGGACGTACTCACTGATGGCCTGCCCAAAAACACCCCCGGAAGGAAACTCCAGACTTTGCAGAAAAAAC
>JAYSUY010000958.1:0-8609 GCA_043718855.1 Saprospiraceae bacterium
GCCCTGCTGCGCAAAATACTGGGCTGTAGGCAGAAAAAATTCTTTACAGCCGCTGATGCCAGGTATCATAATAAGGCATAGGCTTGATTTTGAATCACTTGTGGCATGGCCCGTAGCCGGGATGTACAAGGCTTGCAGCCAAATGCTGTCGCGCGTCAGGATAGAGAGATGCTCGGCGTGGAGGCCGTAGGCTTCAGGATTTGCCCCCAGCGGAATGCGCCAAGTAGCGTTTTCTGGATTTTGGCGGTAGGGCTTGATGGGCCAGTAGGGCAGCACGTTTTCGACGGCAACCCAGCCGCCAAGCAGCAGGATGGCACTGAACCAGAGGGAGGTGCGGAGGAGGCGACGAAGCATATGAATGTAACGTAAAATGAAAACTTAACGTAAAACGATGGTGTGGCTCAAACGATGGAGGACAAAAGACAAAACGACCTACATAGCGGAGCAAGGCAGGACATTTTTCGATGAGTTGAAGTTGTTTTTTCAATTTATTTTTGCCCTTAACTTTTTCTCACCTTGCATCAGCCAAACTACATTGACCTTTTCGCCGGCTGCGGCGGACTTTCTCTCGGCCTCCACCTCGCTGGCTGGAATGGGCTTTTTGCTGTTGAAAAAAACAAAGATGCTTTCAGCACACTGAAACACAACCTCATCGAAAAGACCAACCACTTTGAGTGGGTGGATTGGCTTCCAAAAGAAGCCTGTGAGATAGGCCATGTGATTGAAAATCACAAAGAGCGGTTAGAAGGTTTGCGGGGCAAAGTGGATATGGTGGTTGGTGGGCCGCCTTGTCAAGGTTTTTCAATGGCCGGACGGCGGGCTGAGGGAGATGTCCGCAATGGTTTGGTTCAATCGTACTTAGAGTTTGTGGCTTTGGTCAGGCCAAAGGTGATTTTCTTTGAGAATGTGAAGGGTTTCACTCTGAAATTCAAGAAAAACATGACCAATGGGACTGTTTACGCTAGTTTTGTAGAGGAACAATTGAGCAACCTTGGCTACGATGTGAAAGGCCAAATGGTTAATTTTTCAGAATACGGGGTGCCACAGAAGCGGGTTCGTTTTATTTTGGTGGGCATCCGAAAAGATGTGGTTGAGGAGGCAAAGGTTCGGGCGGACGATTTTTTCGCGCTTTTGGAAGACTGTCGGATGGACTTTTTGGCTCAAAAAGGGATCGAGGGCAACAAGACAACACTCGACCAAGCCATATCTGACCTGCTGCGCAGTCATGGTGAGACGGACACTCCAGACCGCCCTAATTTTAGGTCAGGGGCATACGGCGAACCCTTCTCTGCGTACCAAAACCTCATGCGAAAAGGCCATAAAAACCTCGTACCCGATAGCCACAGCTTCGCCAAGCACAGGAGCGAAATATCAGATCGCTTTTCCCTTATCCTTCGAGAGTGCGAGCGCAGCAAAAAAGTGGACAAGGGCCTTCTGGATCAATTCAATATCTCGAAGCACACCATCATCCCGCTCCACGCGGCAGAACAAACTCCAACGCTGACCACTCTGCCTGATGATTTCATTCACTACTCCGAGCCGCGCATCCTGACGGTGCGCGAGTATGCCCGTATCCAAAGTTTTCCCGACTGGTTCGAGTTCAAAGGCAAGTACACCACTGGCGGGAAAGAACGGGTGAAAGAGGTGCCACGCTACACCCAAGTTGGCAATGCAATTCCGCCGCTTTTTGGTGAGCAAAGCGGTGCCGCATTAAAATTCCTGCTGCAATATGGCTGAAAACCTCCTCTCCTTCACTATCAAGTCTGGGCTGAAGAATATCATCGGGCGCGACCTGATCACGGACGATTATGTGGCCGTGTTCGAGCTGGTCAAAAATGCCTACGATGCCCGCGCCAGCCAAGTGACCATTGAGTTTTCAGACAACAAGATGGTCATCGAAGACAACGGCAAGGGAATGTCCAAAGAGGACATCGAAAAAAAGTGGTTGGCGGTAGCCTATTCGGCCAAAAAGGAAGGCACCGAGGATGCCGATGAAAAGCCGGATTACCGCGACAAAATCCAACTCAAACGCTACTACGCTGGGGCCAAAGGCATTGGCCGCTTTTCGTGCGACCGGCTGGGCAATAGGCTCATTTTAACGACAAGGAAAGAAGGACGCGAAACGACAGAGCGGATCAAGGTCAACTGGAAAGACTTTGAAGAGGATGCCAGCAAGGAATTCATCGAGATCAAGGTAAAGCACGATACCCTGCTCGGAGAACACACCTTCGCAGGCGAAGCAAAGCGCGGTACCCGATTGACCATCACCGACCTGAACGAAGCATGGAGTCGGGATAAGAAGAAGGGATTGAAAAAGTCGTTGGCAAAACTCATCAACCCATTCGATTCTGAGAATGCAAAGTATGCCGAAAATGCAACCCAAACATTCTCCATCTCCATCAAAGACGAGTCGGAGAAAGAGGTCGATTCAAAAGCCGAACAAGACTTCGACAAGATAAATGGGGAAGTCAAAAACTTCATTTTTGAAAAACTCGAACTCAAAACCTCGCACATCACCGCAACGATTGACGAGCAGGGCAAGGGAATCACCGTCAAGTTGGTTGATCGGGGTACATTGATTTACAAGATCAGGAAACCGAACAACACTCCGCTCAAGAACATCATCTTTCACCTATTTTTCCTCAATCAGGCGGCAAAAACCAATTTCACCAAAACTGTCGGCACTCGTCCCGTTGATTTTGGCTCCATCTACCTTTACAAAAATGGGTTCAGGATTGCGCCGTTTGGCGACCCCGGGGATGACTCTTTCAAAATAGAAAGAAGGAAGGGGCAGATGGGAAGTCGAACTTTCGGTCTTCGTGACCTTGTGGGGCGCATTGAGATTTTTGGTGACGAGAAAAACGAGCATTTCAGAGAAACAACAAGTCGCAACGGGGGCTTCATCAAAAGTGAACATACAGAAGCCTTGACAGAGGTTTTTACAGAGTTTTGCCTTAGAAAACTAGAAGATTATGTTATCGATATCGCCCGAAAAACCACTGAAGCCGATGACAAAAACCAAGAAGACACCAGCCATTTGGAGAACCTGAAGTCTCAAAACGAAATCTTCAAACTCATCCGAAAAGAGGTGGAGAAAGACGGCGGCGGCGAGTTGGAGGAATTGGACAAGAACTTCATGACCATCAAAGCACAGGCGTTGGGCGAGGCTACGAGGGAGGCGATTGAGAACTTGAATTTTCTGGCAGAGCGGTACGGAGATACTTCCTTTTTGAAGTACACCAACCAAACTGCTACTGAGTTTGAGCGACTCAAAGCCAAGAAAGAAGAATTGGCCCAAAAACTACAAGTGGAAGAACTGGAGAAGCGAAAAGCAGAAGATGAGCGTAGGAGAGCGGAAAAGGAATTGAGGGAGGAAAAAGATAAAAACACCTACCTGTTGGCGACCCGAAGAACCCTAAGTGAAGATGCCGATGGGCTGGTACACAACATCAAGTTCACCAGCGACATGATCCGAACCATCGTTGACAACTTGGCGATCAAAATTCAGAGTGGTGTTTTTGATGAAAAGGAGGTGCTGGAAGAGTTGGAGAAAATCAAAATATTGGCTGGCAAAGCACTGAAAATCAGTGAACTTATTACTCGTGCTAACTTCAAAACAAAAGCCGAAACCCAGATTGTGGATGTAGTGAAATACTGGGAGCAGTACACGGCTTTTTACAACGAAATTTATGACGACCGCCGAATGCAGTTTGAATTCATCTCGAATGGCGCATCGTTAGAGATCAGGGCTGGGGTGCTGGATTTGTCCCTTGTTTTTGACAATTTCATTTTCAATGCTTCAAAAGCGGGTGCCTCGAAAGTTCTTGTTGAATGCCAGAATCTGGACTCTAACTCTTTATCCGTCACATTTTCTGACAACGGGAAAGGGGTTGCTGGGTATTTTTTGGATGTCCCGGAAAAAATGTTTGAACTGGGAGCAACAACCACTGAAGGGTCTGGAATTGGCCTGTCAACCGTTCAAAAAACCTTACACGATCTGAACGCTACCGTCCGCTTCATCGGCAACGGCCAAAACCTCTCTGGTGCAACCTTTAAAATTCTCTTCCAATGAAAAAAAGAGTGCTGTTAATTGATAATGAGGACATTGAACCTAAACTGATCGAGCTCAGGCGCAAGGTCAAAGACGCAGATTTTGAGCAATTCAACGTTGGAGGTGTAAAACCCAAGGACAAGGAGGTCTTGACCGACAACAAGATTGACCTCGAAAAGGTCAAAACGGTTTTTCAGCAAAAGTTTTCCACTGAAAAACCGCATTTGATCTGTTTTGACTACGAATTAGGCCCAGAGGATATTACTGGATTACATGTTCTCAGTGCCTTAAAGCCTTTGGCTGGCAGGGCTCAGTTTTTATTTTACTCCAGTAAAATCAAGGAGATTTTGGAGAAAATTTTGAAAAAGCATCGGGACGGTGGGATGGCCGAGGATAAAGCCAAGGAGCTTTTGCACACACTGATTACCTCAAAAATAGAAAATTTTGTGGGAAGAGGAAGAGAGTTAGGGGATGTCATCAACGACATACTGATAAAGCGCAGAGAAACCCTCGACGACATCTTTGAGGACAAAATCCGAGAATACGGCAGTTTTAAAACCGATTACTTTGACTGCCACGAAATCCGAGACCTTGAGCAGTTGCTGAATGGCAAAGATGGCCGGGCTATTAATTTCAAACACCAACTTGCTGAACAATTCGTCGCCCACCTCATCCGCCTCCAAGATGAAGAATGACATCCTGCTCATCTACCCGCAGGATGTGACCACCAATTTCCTGCAAGGCATACCTGATTTCCTTTTTGAGCGGCACGGTCAACAGCGATTCGTTCCTCACAGGATTGGTATTTCTCCCGATGAGGTTCAAGGGTGCATTTCGCATCTCGAACAAGCAGTCAAAGGCACCTTCATCATCTTTCTGGGACACGGCAGCAGCCGGGGGTTCATGGGAGCCAGAGGCGAAGAGCAAGGCCCTGAATTGCTGGTTGAGCAATCCAACAGCCACCTCCTGCAAGGGAAAAACGTTTTTTCTCTTTCGTGCAGATCAGCCGAATTCATTGTAAAACAACAACTTGTCGGCATTGGGTTTGGCGATTTGACCACAGAGTGGGGAGAGGTCATCAGCCGGAGAGAATCCGAGAACGATGCCTATCGTCACCCCAAAGGCGATATCCGAGAAGAGGATATTGACCATGCAAATGCCCTCTTGGTTGATGTCGTGCGTCGCTCACTCCATGATGCGATAACCCATAACCTGAGCCTGACAGACCTCCATCTCCGCCTAAAACTGCGGTTCAATCGCGCCATTTTCAATTTGGTCAGGGAGAACAAGCCACTGCAAGTTCGGTGGGCCACCAACTTGTTGCTCGAAGCCAAAACCGAGATGAAACTGTTCCCCTAACCTTCCCCGCCCATCACCACGCATTGTCCGAGTAGTCCATGTCCGTCATCCTCCGCGTCGGGTCAATTTCCACTTTTTCGATGCGACGTACCGAGGTCGGGACATCAAATTCGTAGAGCAAGTCCACCCAGCGGTGGTCAGGCAGGAGGGTATATTTCAAGCCGTTTTCGGCTGACTTGGCCCCGCGCATACTTTCCAGCGGCGCGTAAAACACCTCGCGGCTGCCGTCGGCGTAGGTCACGAAAATTTCCAGCGGCATGGCCATACGCCCCTTCCGGCGGATGACGATGTGGGTACTGTTATCGCCGTTGGCCTTCACAGATTTCACCGCGTAGTCCACTGTATTGAGGGTGTTTACCCAGTCTTCCTTGTACCAGTCGAGTTCGAGGCCGCTCTGTCGCTCCATCAGTCGGAAAAAGTCGTTGGCACTGGGGTGGCGAAATTTCCACTCGTTGAAATAGCGCAACATGCCGCTCCTAACCTGTTCGGTGCCAATGATGTATTCCAACTGCCGCAGCGTGACAGCACCTTTGGTGTAAGCCGCTGTGCCGTAGGCGTAATTGGTGTGGAAATGGTCGGCGTGTGTCGTCAGCGGCTCCTCCTTGCCGCTCTGGGCGAGGCGGGCATAGGCGCGATACTCGCCGATGAACGGGTTTTCTTCGTACTCCTCTTTGCTCAGCAAACCCTTCCGGGCCAGTTCGTTCATCACCAATGTTTCTGCGTAGGAAGTGAAGCCTTCGTCCATCCAGGCGTAGAGGCTTTCGTTAGTGCCGAGTATCATCTGGTACCAAGAGTGCAGTTGCTCGTGTACGGCTACGCCGACGAGGCTGTTCAGCCCCCGGTCGCCGGTGATGAGCGTAGCCAGCGGGTACTCCATGCCGCCATCGCCGCCCTGGATGAAGTAGTATTCCCGGTACGGATATTTGCCGCAAATCTTGTTCATCTCGGTGCGGGCCACGTTGAGGATGGCGGGCAGTTTGCGCCGAGTGGAGTCATACTTCTGGCCTCTTTGCCAAAAAAAGTGCATCACCGAACCGTCGTCGGCAGTTATTTTGGTGTGGTCGTAGTCGGGGTCGGCGGCCCAGAGGAAGTCGTGGACGTTGGGCGTTTTGAAGTGCCAAGTGAGTTTGTCGCCGTCGGGGCGTTTCACTTTTTGCCCTTCGGCTTCGTAGCCGCAGCCCACCTCGGTGGGGTTTTGGAGGTAGCCGCCCGCTGCCACGACGTATTTTTTGTCGATGGAAATTTTCACGTCGAAGTCGCCCCACACCCCGTAAAACTCACGGGCGATGTAGGGGTTGGCGTGCCAGCCCTGTGGGTCGTACTCGCACATTTTGGGGTACCACTGGGCCATGGAGTAGGCCACGCCTTCGCGGTTGTCGCGCCCAGAGCGGCGTATTTGGAGCGGCACCTGAGCATCCCAGGTCATGTCGAAAGTGGCTGTTTTGCCAGGCAGAATGGGCTGCGCGAGCGCGACTTCGAGAATGGTCTCGTTGGTCTCGAATTGCAGCGGTTTGCCGCCCTGAGTGAGGGAGCCGACCTTAATCCAACCCTGCTCTTCTGGTTTGAGCCGGAAGATGCGGTCGGACACGCGTGGGTCGGCATCTTCGATGTTGCGCGAGCGCACATCCATCATGCTGTTGGGTTGGAAAGCGTTGAAATACAGGTGGTAAAACACACGGGTGAGTGTGTCGGGGCTATTGTTGGAGTACACGAGCCGCTGCTGGCCCCGGTACTGGTGGGCAGCAGCGTCCATGTCCACCGTCATGGTATAGTCGGCTCGCTGCTGCCATTGAGCAGAGAGCGAGAGGGAAAGAAGCGATAGCGATAGGAGTGGGAGAAATTTGAAACGTGTCATAAGTTACGTGTTGAAAGGGCTGGCTGGGGTTGAATTTTACCTGAAAAACGAGCAGCAATGATAATGCAAAGCCTCTCGCGCAAAGTGTTTTTTCGGAAAAACGGCACGGGCGGCGGGGTGTTCGTTCTATCTTCGCCCTAAAATTGCAACCATGAACATTCGCTTAGCCCTCGCCCTGTTGGCGCTCGCCACGATATCGCGCCTCGTTCCGTTTTTGCCCGACAACTTTTCGCCGCTCGCGGCCATCGGCCTGTTTGGGGCCGCGTATTTCAGCCGCCGCCCCTTGTTGCTGGCAGTGCCGTTTGCCGCGCTGTTTTTGAGTGACCTTTTCCTCAATAATGTGATTTACAGCCAGTTTTATGATGGCTTCGTGTTCATCACCTCGTGGTGGATTTACGCCGCTTTCGCACTAGTGATGCTGGCCGGCTATGGGCTGCTGCGCAAAAACGTGAATCCGCTCCGGGTCGTCGGAGCCAGCCTGTCGGGGTCGATGGTATTCTTCCTGGTCACGAATTTCAGCGTCTGGGCCGAAACGACGATGTACCCGAAAACTGTCGCTGGGCTGGCTGCTTGCTACACCGCTGGTCTGCCTTTTTTGCAAAATACGCTGGTGGGCGATCTGTTTTTTTGCTCCGTCATGTTTGGCGTGTATGAGTGGGCCAAGTCCAATGGCTGGTCGCTGATGCCCCAAAACAAAAAAACCGCCTAACTTTCGTCAGGCGGCCCCCAAAAACCAAATGAAAACAATCTTCTTGCAGGTTGAAACGACTGCCGGGGAAAAGGTCACAGCCGCTGGGAAAATTTTTTTGGAGCAGTGGTAAGTGTTGAGTGATAAGTGCTCTGCGCCATCCTGACCGCCACTACTGGAAGACCACTGACCATTCATCACTTACCACTTCACACACGTCATGTACGCGATACTCAACACCCTCCACTCCTACAACCGTTATTTCCTGCTGGCTGCGCTGGTTTTTGTGCTGTACCGCTCCATCAGTGGCTGGCTGGGCAAAAAACCGTACAAAAAAGCCGACAACGCCGCTTCTTCCGCGCTGATTGGATTCACTCACTTGCAATGGCTGCTGGGTTTGATCCTCTACCTGGGTGTCAGTCCGATTGCTCAAGCAGCCTTCGCTGATTTTGGTGCGGCGATGAAAAACCCTTGGCTGCGCTACATCGCAGTGGAGCACACTACAGCGATGATTATAGCTGTAGTGCTGATCCAGTTGGGCCGTACTTTCTCCAAAAAAGCCACCGATTCGACCGAAAAACACCGCAAAGTGGCAGTGTATACGGGCATTGCTACACTCATCATCGTGGGTACTTTGGCGACGAAGGGGCTGCTGT
>JAYSUY010000959.1:0-3064 GCA_043718855.1 Saprospiraceae bacterium
GGTGGGGTTGACCGAAACAACCTCCCCGTCTCGTCCGGCTCCCCAGTACCCACAAAATCCACCACCTCCACATACTCCGCCAGCACCTTTGCTGTCGCCGGACCGAGGGCCGCCCAGCGCACCGTCTGCGCCCGCTCCTCCGTCCAGTCGGGCAACAGCGCGGCTTGCTCAAAAAAATACCGCACTGCATTTTGGCTGCTAAAAAAAATCCAGTCGCAGGGCGGCACCGAGCGGAAGGGCAAGGGAGTGAGCAGCACCAGCGACTGCCCGGCCACCTGCCAGCCCTGCGCAGTGAGGATGCGGCGGAAGTCGGAATCGGGGGCGAGATCGCGGGTGATGAAAGCGGTCATTTTTGAAAAATAAAAGGCAATAGGCAATGTTGGAGGAGGCAAAAACAAAGCACATCACAAAGCCAAAGGTCAACAGCCAAAAGCCAATCCCCGTCATTCCCCTGTTAACAAATTTAAAAACAAAAACCCCTCCGGTCGCTTTGGAGCCACTTGGCTACTTTTGCACGCCTTTTGGCGACCAACCACCAGTCCACCCATCACCGATACACCAATCACCAGTCCACTCGTCACCTATCACCTCGTCATGCTCAAACATCTCATTGCCACTACATTCTTCTGTTTATCCCTCGTTGCAGCCGCTGTTGCGCAGGGCGACCCTGCGCTCTTCACCGTCGATGGCCGCCCCGTGCCGCTCTCCGAGTTCAAATACATCTACTCCAAAACCAACCAGGACAAGGCAGATTTTTCCGAAAAATCGCTCCGCGACTACCTCGACCTCTACACCAACTTCAAACTCAAGGTGCGCAAGGCCCGCGATATGCAGTTGGACACCGTGTCGGCCACCCAGAGCGAACTCGACGGCTACCGCCGCCAGTTGGCCAAATCCTACCTCGAAGACAAGGAAGTGACCGAAAAACTCGTCCGCGAAGTGTACGACCGGATGCTGCTCGATGTGGACATCAGCCACATCTTCATCACCTGCGACCGCAACGCCAAAGCCGCCGACACCCTCCGCGCCTACAACCGCGCCATGAGTTGGTTAGCAAAAATCAAGGGCGGTGCCCCGTTCGAGACGGTGGCCGCCGACAGTTCGGAAGACAAGTCGGCCAAAGAAAACCGGGGCGCGCTCGGCTACATCACCGCCATGCTGCCCGACGGCTACTACGCCATGGAGCAGGCCATCTACACCACCCGCGCAGGCCAAGTGTACCCCATGCCCATCCGCTCCGGCTCTGGCTACCACATCGTGCGGGTGAATGCTACGCGCCCAGCACGAGGCGAGGTGGAAGTGGGCCAAATCTTGCTGCGCAAAACTGCCGACAACGCCGACAAGACCGCCCAAGCCAAAATGCGGGCCGACAGCATCGCTACCGCCCTGCAAGGCGGTGCCAAGTGGGAAGACCTGTGCGCCCGACTTTCTGACGACAAACAAACCGCCGCGAAGGGCGGCTACATCGGCTTTTTCGGCATCAACCGCTACCAGCGGGCCTTCGAAGACGCGGCTTTTGCTATTGAAACCGACGGCGGTATTTCCCCCGTCATAGAAACCAGCATCGGCTACCACCTCATCAAGCGCATCAGCCGCCGCCCGGTAGGCGCGTTCGACACCATGAAAAAGGCCCTCAACGACCGCGTGAAACGCGACAGCCGTAGCGAGGTGGCCCGCCAGAGCATCATCCGGCGCATCCAGCGCGAGGGCGGCCACCAGGCTTTCCCAGCGGCTTTCCAAGATTGGATGGGCCGCCAGCAGGACTCGGTGTTCCTCACCTTCCGCTGGAAACCCGACCCCACCAAGCCCCAAACCCCGCTGATGCAGTACGGCAAGGACAAAGTGTACACCGTCGCCGATTTTGAAGAATACTGCACCCGCGCCAGCCGCGAGCGGATGCGCGGCTCTGGCTACCCGCTGGCCGAAACCGCTGAAAAACTCTACAAAACTTGGTCCGACGATGTAGCCCTGCTGTTCGAGGAAAGCCAGTTGGACCAGAAATACCCAGAGTTCCGCTCGCTCATGCGCGAGTACGAGGAGGGCATCCTGCTGTTCGAGGCCCTGAAAATCAACGTTTGGGATCGTGCCAACACCGACTCCGCAGGCTTGGAGCAATACTTCGCTCAAAACCTGAAGGACAAGTACCGCTGGGACGAGCGTGCTCGCGTCACGTTTTATACCCTGAAAACCGACGACCCAAAACAGTTGGAAAAACTCCGAGAACTGGCTGCCAAGAAGCCCGCCGCCGATGTGCTGAAAAAGATGAACAAAAAGCAAAACCTCGTGGCTGTACTCGAAAAGCCATACGAAAAAGGCAAAAACAAAGACCTCGGTGCGCTCTGGGCCACTGGTGCCATGACCGAATCCAAGATAGACGTGGGTACCAAAACCGCCACCTTCCTGAAAATCGAGGAGATTGTGCCGCCCACCTCCAAAGTGCTCAGCGAAGCGCGTGGCTACGCAGTGGCCGACTATCAGGATTACCTCGAAAAACGCTGGATCGAGGACCTGCGCAGTGCTTACCCAGTGAAAGTGGACGAGGCAGTGCTGAAAACCCTGGTGCGGAAGTAAATTTCAAAAGGCAAGGGGCAAAAGGCAAACAGCAAAACCGTAATGCCGCTTCATGGCGTACGATCAGTTTTTACTGTTTGCCTTTTGCCCCTTGCCCTTTGAAAAATTGCCCCTTGCTATTTCCCCCCGCTCTTCGCGCACAGGCTGCGGATAGTTTCGTAGGTCGCTTCGGCACCAAACCGGCTCACGTCGAAACTGACCTCTGCATCCAACTCGATGCCCTTCACCTCGCCCTTTGCGCCTGCCTTCACTTCAATGTTTGCCGCCCTTGTTGGCGTCCTCGCCAACAAGAAGCGATGAAATGAATGCTTAGGATTGGGTACTCACTCCGTTGTTACTGTTGGCGAGGACGCCAACAGTGGCAAAAATTCTACTTTGTCACTTTGAAAAAGTGAACCTGTCATCGTACGTTGCGACGAACTAAGGTTTTAGGAGATCGAAGATGAAAGAGAGGTAAATTTGGGCCGGGCGGGGTCAGTTCGAATTGTCATAG
>JAYSUY010000960.1:0-1095 GCA_043718855.1 Saprospiraceae bacterium
CCTCACTCCTCACTCCTCACTCCTCACTCCTCACTGATCCTCCACGACAACTTCGCCCGTTTCCCCTTCAGAAACTGGAAAGGCGCGGGCGTAGCCATACCAGTGTTCAGTTTGCGCAGCCAAAAAAGTTGGGGCGTGGGCGAGTTTGCCGATATGCCGCTGCTGGTGGATTGGGCCAAATCCGTCGGACTGCGGCTCATCCAACTGCTGCCCATTAACGACACTTCGGCCACCCACACTTGGGTGGATTCCTACCCCTACTCCGCCATATCCGCTTTCGCGCTGCACCCCATTTACCTCAACATGGAGCAGGTGGCAGGTTTACCCGCCGTAGGCTTGCCGAAGGAGGGTGGCGCGCACAGCGCGGTATTGAAGCCGTATTTGAAAAAACAGCAGGAACTCAACGCGCTCGAAACTGTTGATTACGAAGCAGTTTTGCAAACGAAGTGGGATATTTTGCGCCAACTCTACGACCTGCAAAAAGCCGACTGGCTCCAAAATGCGGACTACCACGCCTACTACGAAGCCAACCAACATTGGCTCGCCCCCTACGCCGCGTTCTGCTGGCTGCGCGACACGAACGGCACCTCCGATTTCAGCAAGTGGACGAAACACGCGACCTACAAAGCCGCTGACATCGAAAAACTGCTCTCCCCCAAGTCCAAATCCTTCGATCAAATCGCGCTGCACCTGTTCGTGCAGTGGCACCTGCACCTCCAACTGAAAGCCGCTACAGACTACGCCCACGCCAATGGGCTGGCGGTGAAAGGCGACATCCCCATCGGCATTTACCGCTACTCCTGCGATGCTTGGGTGGCTCCCGACCTGTACGACATGAGCCGCCAAGCGGGCGCACCACCCGATGATTTTGCTGAAAAAGGTCAAAACTGGGGCTTCCCGACCTACAACTGGGAGCGCATGAAGGCCGACGGCTTCGCTTGGTGGCGACAGCGTTTCGAGCAGATGAGCCTCTACTTCGACGCTTTCCGCATCGACCACATCCTCGGTTTTTTCCGCATCTGGAGCATCCCGCTGGACGCGGTGGAGGGCATTTTGGGCCAATTCGTGCCAGCCATCCCGGTTACAGAGCGCGAA
>JAYSUY010000097.1:0-2341 GCA_043718855.1 Saprospiraceae bacterium
TTTCTGAAAACCGCTGCTGCTGAGGCACTTGAGCAGATCGAGCGGCTGCGTCAGCACCCCTGCATCTCGCTGTGGTGTGGCAACAACGAGAACAACGAGGCTTGGCACCACTGGGGCTGGCAAATGCAGTTCAACGAAGCCCAGCGCAACCAACTCTGGCGCGACTACCAGATCATGTTCAACGACCTGCTGCCTACCTACGTCCGCAACTACGGCGGCGGTGTGCCTTATTGGGAAAGTTCGCCCAAGTACGGGCGCGGCAACCCCAAATCCATCACCGAAGGCGACTCGCACTACTGGGGCGTGTGGCACGACGAGGAGCCGTTCGAGGTGTTTAACAAAAAAGTACCTCGATTTATGAGCGAATATGGCTTCCAGAGTTTCCCCGAATGGCGCACCATCCAGTCGTTCACCCTGCCGGAGGACCGCCAGTTGGAGAGCAAAGTCATGCTGCTGCACCAGAAACACCCGCGTGGCAACGCCCTCATCGCCGAGTACATGAAGCGCGACTACCGCAGCCCCAAAAAATTTGAAGATTTCGTGTACGTCAGCCAACTCGTACAAGCCGAGGGTATGCGCACCGGCATCGAAGCCCACCGCCGCAACAAGCCCTACTGCATGGGTACGCTCTACTGGCAACTCAACGACGTGTGGCCGGTGGCCTCCTGGAGCGGCATCGATTGTTTTGGCCGCTGGAAAGCCCTGCACTACTACGCCCGCGAAGCCTTCGCGCCAGTGGCCGCACTGCCCATCGTGGAAGGTGATACGCTGAAAATCTACGGCGTATGCGATTTAGGCGAAGCCACAACCGCTACTCTGCACGTCCGCTCGCTCAGTTTTGAGGGAAAACTAGGGAGCGACATCCACCTGCCCAACCTCGCCCTCCACCCCGATTCTGCTCACGTCATCTGGCAAAACCCGCTCAAAACCTTGCTCAACGGCATCAAAACTGACGATGCTGTGATCGAAATTACGCTCCACGATACGACGGGGAAACTGCTGTATCGCCGCTTGTTCTACCTCGCTCCGCCCCGCAAACTGGATTTGCCGAAGGCAAAAATATCCCTGACCGCTGCACCCGCCGAAGGCGGCTACACGCTCACGCTCAGCAGCGAGCGGCTCGCCAAAAACGTGCTGCTCGGCACCGAAGCCGAAGGCTTTTTCAGCGACAACTACTTCGACCTGCTGCCTGGTGAGACGAAGCAGGTGTTTTTCAAAACAGCAAAAAAGTGGGACGATGTGACAGGGGCGTTTCGGGCGAAGAGTTTGGGGGAGGTGGCGGATTGAATAAACTCCACTCACGTCACATCCGCTGCACCACAATCAAAAAGTCTTCAATGCTGATGACTTGTACGGGAGGGAAGTGGTCAGGGAGAAGAGCGTTGAAGTGACGGTCATTGCTCACCAAATAATCCGCTCCGGCAGCGACGTAGCAATCTGTGAACTTGTTGTCGTCTGGGTCTTGCGGAATCAGGTTCCAGAAAAAATAGACATTTTGAGTCTGCACATTTCCCAGATTGGAAAGCAGTTCCAGCACGTTTTGCGATATGCTGGGCGTAGTTTTTTGCTCTATTTTTTCCGCATACTCCATCAGGATATCGGTAGAAACGCTCAACAAATATTTGCCCGAAAGCAGTGCATCAAAAATGGGGCGATAGGGCGACCGCTTGGCAAAGCAAGCAATCAAGGTGCTGGTATCGAGGACGACATTCATCATGCGGGCTGCAATTGGGGTGTTTCAGCCGCACGATAAGGTGTACGCAAATGCTCGTTAGCCCAAGTCCTCATAGTATTCTCCGTCCAGCCACGCTCCTCCCAGAGCACATCCATTTCTTCGTCAATCTTTTGGGCAAAATACCTCGCCAGCAGTTGGCGTATCTCCAACAACTGCTCTTCTGGCAGATCGTAACTGAATACGCGCAGTAGTTCGAGTTGCAGGTTGGTCAATTTTTTTGGTGCGCTCATGGTGCAGATTTTTTCAGTAAACTTTTAACAAAAGTAGGTGCTTGCCGGGAAACGGCAAGCACCTATCCCGCCCTTACCTCACCACTACTTCCCCCGGAGCAATGCCGCACTCAAACGACCCCACCACCGTGCCATCCGGCTTGCGGATGGAAACCCGTCCGTTGGAGTTGAAATCCTTCGGATCGGCGCAGTATAGTTCGCCCGTCGTGGGGTGGCAAGCCAAGCCGTAGGCGGGCTGGGCAAAAATTAGTCGAGTACCCACTGCATTGACCTCCCAAATGAATCCACCACCATAAAAATAGGCAGATTTGCCATCGGGTGCATCACAAAAATCGTCAGAACTATTGGGTATATTAGCCCCTATGCCTGTGATACT
>JAYSUY010000961.1:0-3052 GCA_043718855.1 Saprospiraceae bacterium
CTCGTCTTCGTGCAGCGCGATGTGGCAGTGGTACATGAAGGGGTGCTCGGGGTCGGCGTAGTCGTCGAATTTCGCAATGAACCGCACCGTCTGCTGGCGCGGGATGAACACCACGTCTTTCCAGCCTGCCTGAGCGGGAGGCGGTGCTGCGCCGTTGATAGAGAGGATGTTGAACTCGACATCGTGGATGTGGAAGGGGTGTCCAAACCCAGAGGTGCTCCTGATTTCCCAGATTTCGGTGTTGCCCAACGGCACCTTGTATTGGTCGTAGTCGATGTCGAACAGTTTGTGGTTGATGAGGAATGCGTTGGGGCCGAGTATGGGCGGATTGGTCACCCCCATGCTGTCGCTCAGGGTGAGCACCCGCGTGATGATGGCATTGGCGGCATTCAGTAACACGTTGGTTTTCAGCGCAGTGGGTATGCTGGTGATGGGTTTCGCATTTTGGGCTTTCACATTGAGGTGCAACATCGTGAAGTCTTTTTTGCCCAAAAAATTGCCAAAAGGCCCGTTGACAAAATTCTCCCCGCCAGGGATGAAGTTGTTCAGCGTCGAATTGAAAGCCCTCAAATCAAACGATTGACCGGACTGCCCAGAGAAGTTGACCAAAATTTCCACCCGCTCGCCGGCATGCAGCAGGTATCGGGTAAGGCCGACGGGCGCATTGAGTAAGCCGCCGTCGGAGCCAATGACCGAAAAACTGCGGTTGTCGCTGAACCCGATGTTGTACGAGCGTTCAATCGCAGCGTTCAACACCCGAAAACGCACCACCTGCGCAGGCACGTCGAACTGCGCCCGCAGGGTACCGTTCACCATCATGCTGTCGCCATACGGGACGGTAACAAACTGTTTTTGGGTGTTGAAATCGCGGTCGGTCAGCACCAGCGGAATATCGTCCACGCCATAGGTGCGCGGCAAGGGCAAAGCGGCCTCCTCGGCATCACGCACGATGATCAGGCCGCCGATGCCTTTGGTGATGTGCTCCATCGTCTCCTCGTGCAGGTGCGGGTGGTACCAGTACGTCGAAGCGGCGTTTTTCACTTTCCAATAGGGCTGCCAAACCGTGCCGGGCGGTATGACCTGGTGCGGGCCGCCGTCCATCACTGCGGGCAAGTGGAAGCCGTGCCAGTGGATGGTAGTGGCTTCGTTCAGTTTGTTTCGGACGTTCATGTGTACGGTGTCGCCCTTGTTGAAAAACAGCGTCGGGCCCCAAAATTTGCCGTTGATGCCGCCCGTAATGGTCTGATTACCAGGTGTGAGTTGGGCAAACGTGTCTTTGATGGTGAGGTTAAAGTTCGTGCCGGAAAGCGTGTCCGGTATCCACATGGTGTTGTACTGCGCGAAGGTGGATGTGGAAAACGCGAGGGCAAAGAGGATGAAAGCGAGGCGGAATTGCATTTTTAATGAGTTGATGCCTTGAACAGAATGGTTGACTGACTTGAAATTTCTAAAAAATACACCCCCGGCGGCAGGCCCGAGAAATCGTGCTGCTCGATTTTTTCTCCCGAAAAAACAACCTGCCCCAGCGTGTTGAACAGGGTGGCGGACACATTGCTGTCGGCGTTTTTCAAAAAGATGCGGTTGCTGAACGGGTTGGGGAAGGCCGAAATGGAAGCGGCGGCGGCCACATCCTCGGTGCCGACGGAGGGCGAGCAAAACGAGCCGCTGCCCACCAACTTCGTCATTTCGCCGCAGAGGTAGACGTAGTTGCTGTGCTGGGCGGCATTCAGGTTGCCTTTCAGGAGGTTGCTCGCTTCGCCAGGGTCGGCGGCGAGGTGGTAAAACTCTTCCACGCCGTTGTCGAAGCGAATCAGTTTATAGTCCGTGTTGCGCATCGTTTTTCCGTCGGCAGCGTCGGTGGTCAGTTTGAAAATCTCGGTGAACGCCCAGGGCCGCACCGCCGTGCTCTGGTTTTTCAAAATGGGCAAAATGCTGCGGCTGTCCACCGGCTTGTCAGGCGAAATCTGGCTGGGCCAATCGGCATAGCCGAACAGTTCCAGAATCGTGGCGAACAAGTCCACCGTGTTCACTAATGCATCGCTGACCCGCCCCGGCGCGACGACTGACGGCCCCGAAATAATGAACGGCACGTGCACACCATATTGATACACAGTGCCTTTGGCCCGCATGGTGTTGGCAATCTGTGCAGTTTGGATGGTGTTCCCGTTGTCGCCGATGAAAATAATGTCGGTGTTGTCCAACTGATTCCTGACCGCCAGCGAATCAAAAAGCCGCCCGATTTCGTGGTCGAGCGCTTGAAGCGATGCCTTGAAATACTCCTTCGGTTTCATGTTGATGTCCTGCTGCGTGCCGCTCAAATTGGTGTACGAGTGCAGTCCGGCGGGCGGCAAATGGTAGGGCGAGTGCGGCGCATTGAAGGCCAGCCAGAGGAAAAACGGCTTCGAGTTTTGGGCTTTGATCCACGCAATGGCATCGTTGGCAGTCTCGGTGGTGGCGTAGTTGGTCACCGTAGCCGAAACACCGTTGGTCACCTTCGTCCAGTTGGTGTAACTCGTCAGTTGCCCAATGAAATTGCCCGCAAAATGGTCATAGCCCATCGTGTTCGGGTTGTTCAAGTTGGACAGAGGCATGGCCCCCTGAAGGTGCCATTTGCCGATGTTGGCTTTGGCAAACACGCCGGGTTGGTACAAATTGAGCATCCGGGGGATGCTTGTTTCATTGACATTCAGCGGGTTGGATCCGCCCATTCCGCCCACGATACCGCCCACACCTGTGCGAAAACTGTAACGCCCCGTCAGGATGCCCGCTCGTGTCGCCGAGCAGACTGGATTCGCCCAAGCGTTGGAAAATCGCACCCCGTTTTTCAGCAGTTTGCGGAGGTTGGGTACGGCCGTGGTGTCCTGATGGTCTTCGTAAAAACCCAAATAGTCGGTGCCGAGGTCATCGGCAATGATGAGGATGACGTTGCGCTGGGCCGACATAACATGGGTAAGCAACAGCAACAGAAAAGCGAGGTAGAGTTTGACCATTATTCGTTCAAAGTGATTTGACTATGGCAAAGGCGTCGTCGGTGATCCAACCCTCTTCGCCA
>JAYSUY010000962.1:0-8551 GCA_043718855.1 Saprospiraceae bacterium
TCGCTTCATCAGCGAGCAGGAAGACCCCGAATCGATGATGGCTGAGCACAAAATCGGCATCAAAATCGGCCTCTCGGAGGGTATGGTGGAGTGGGGCATCGTGGGCGACCGGCGCAAGGCCTACTATTTTCGGGGCGAACCCATCGACGGCTGCTCGCAGGCGCAGGTGAGGGCTGAAAGTCTGGAGGTGGTGTGCGACCAGCGTTTTGGCGCGTTCCTGTACCCGCTCGGATTGAATGCGCGGGTCTTGGACGATGGTTTTTTAAAAATTGACGAGGCCGAACTGACTGAGTTGGGTGTACAAAGCGTAGGTTTTGGTGGCGAAAACGCCTCAGACTCGGCGCTCGGTACCTCCCGCAGCACAGATGGCTCGTCGCAAAATGGCGGTGCCGGGAAAGCCGCTTTGCCAGATAGCAGCTCGGTTGCGCTGGTCATCCCGGAGCCTGACCCGCAGATCATGGGGCAGTTTTTGCCCACGGAAATATTTGACAATCAGGGATTTGGAGAATTTAGGAATGTCGTGAGCGTGTTCCTCTCCTTCGATGGGGTGAACACCCACTCCGCGCTCAACCACTTCGCTTCGGTGGTGCTGGATCAGTGCAGCAACTTCGGCGGCTACCTCAAGGAGATTGATTTTGGCGACAAGGGCGGGGTGATGTTCAGCATTTTCGGTGCGCCGATTTCTTTTGAAAACAATGTGGAGCGTGCTCTCGAATACGTCGCCGCCGTGCAGGAAGAACTCCGCGATCTGGAGGCGCTCACCGGTGCGCGGTATCGCATCGGCATCGCCAGCGGGCTGGCGTTTACGGGTGTGATCGGGAGCCAAGAGCGTTGTCAGTATGCGGCAGTGGGCGCTCGGGTGAACCTCGGCGCACGGCTGATGATGAAGGCCAACTGGGGCGAGGTGATGGCCGACGAGAATGTGCAGAAAAATCGAAATTTCAAGTTCAACTACCGAGGCGAAGGCCATTACAAGGGTTTTGAAAAAGCCATCCCGACGTACATCCTCACGGGCCGCAACCTGACGGGCAGGGCCAGTTTTTCGGGCGATTATTTTGGCCGTTCGACCGAATTGGGCCTCCTCACGGACTTCGCAGCACCGCTTCGAGAGTGGAAATTTGCGGGTGTCGCCTACATTTTCGGCGAAGCCGGCATCGGCAAAAGCCGCATGACCTACGAGTTGCGCCGCCGCTTGCGCGATGCGATGGCCGTCAGTTGGTACACCTGCTCCAGCGATCAGATACTCCGCAAGCCGTTCAATCCCTTCATTTATTTCCTCAAAAACTACTTCGATCAAAGTCCCGAAAACAGCACGGAGCGCAACCGCGAACTGTTCGAGCAAAATTTTCTGGAACTCCAGTACGACCTCACCGAAAACCGCCACCCCGAAGCCGATGCCGTGCGCCGCGAGATCAACCGAACCCAGAGTGTGCTGGCTGCGCTGGTGGGCATCATCTACCCCGGTTCATTGTGGGAGCAACTCGACGCACGGGGCCGCTACCAGAATGCGCTGGCCGCAATGGCCAACCTCTTCGTGGCCGAATCGCTGCTGCAACCGGTGGTGATCGAACTGGAAGACGCGCACTGGTACGACGACATGAGCCGCGAATTCCTCGGCCAATTCATCCGCCGCGCACCCGGCCACTCCATCCTGTTCCTAACCACCAACCGATACGAGGACGACGGCAGACGCGCCTATGTTTTCAAGCAACAAGTGCTCGACGAGATCGGGGTGCCACACTGCGAAGTTGACCTCAATTTCCTCTCACCCGACGACCTCCGGGCCTTCGCCGAAGCCCGACTCGGTGGTACGCTCCACACCGATTTGTATGAACTTTTGCAACGCATGACGCAGGGCAATCCGTTCTACGTGGAGCAGATGGTGGATTACTTCCGAGAGGCTAATTTGCTGAAAACCAACGATGGTTTGCTGCAATTGAACAATGCTGAGGGCTTCCAGTTGGCCGACTCGGTGAAGCAAATTATGATGGCCCGCATCGACCGGCTGAGCGGCCTCGTGAAGGAAACGGTGAAAGCGGCGGCAGTGATTGGGCGCGAATTTGAGTTGCCCGTACTCTCCGCAGTCATGGCGAAACAGGAAGAATTTGCCCGCAAAAATGGCGACCTCGAGATGGTGCTGCGTGAGCAAATCCAGACCGCCGAGAAGTGGCAAGTGTGGTATGCGATGAATGAGTTGCGCTACATTTTCCGCCACTCGCTGCTGCGCGAAGCCGCCTACGATATGCAGCTCCGCACCCGCCTCCGCGAGTTGCACCAACTCATCGCCGAAGCCATTGAGCAACTTTACCCCAACTCTGAGGAGCGCTACGTGGACTTGGCTTTCCACTACGAACAGGCGGAGGATGAGGCCCGTACCAACAAGTTTTTGGAAAAAGCCGCCCGCTACTCGCAGCGCAACTTCCTCAACCGGCAGGCACTCAAATTCTACGAAAAACTCATCGGTTACCTGCTGGAACTGGGTAAGAAGAACAAAAAGACCATCAAACTTCTGCTCCGAAAAGGGGCCGTGTACGAACTCGTGGGCCAGTGGGAAGAGGGCGAACGCGACTACCGCGACGCACTCGATCGCGCCAAAATCCTCAATGACTGGTATCTCATCGGGCGCAGCAACCGCCGCCTCGGCAACCTGCTCATGCTGCGCGGCAACTACACCGAAGCCAAAAAACACTTGGATGTCGCCATCACCTGCTTCGAACTCGCCAACGACCAAGTCGGCACTGCCAAAACCTACGGCAACCTCGGCACCTTCCACTTCCGGCAGGGCGGCTACGACGCAGCCAAAAGTTGGTTTGCCAAAGCCATAGAAATCAACCGGGGCATCAACCGCAACGCCGAGAACGCCGCCATCGTCGCCAATCTCGGGCTGATATTCATGAACCAGGGCCACTACGACGAAGGCATCCGATGGCTGGAAGAACAACTCGATACTGCCGAACAAGCCGCTGACAAACAGGGACTTACCACACTCTACACCAACCTCGGCATTATTTATTTGGAAAAAGGCGCACTCGACTCTGCGCTGCTCTGCCTCGAAAAAGGGCTGGCCCTCTCCGAAGAATTGGGCAACAAACTCTACCAGACCATCTGCATCGGCTCCATCGGCTCGGTGTGGGAGCGCAAGGGCGATTACACCCGCGCCATGCAGAATTTCGACCGCGACCTGCTGCTGGTGCGCGAACTCGGCGACAAACAAGGCACCGCTATCGCCTGCGGCCTCATCGGCGATCTGCTCTCCATCATGGGTGAATTTGACCGTGCGGTTGAGTTTTTGGAGCAAAATCTCGCCCTTAGCCGCGAACTGAACTACAAAAAAGGCATTGCCAAAGCCCTCAATACGCTGGGCGACACCTGGTTTTACAAAGGTGACCAGGCCCGCAGCATCCGCTACTACAACGAGGCCATCGAGTACGCCCGCGAGATGGGTAACAAACTCGTGCTGGGCTACTCATTGGTGGAAAAAGGCATCGTACACGTCACCGCCAACGAACTCAGCACGGCCCGCCAACTGTTGGAAGAAGGCCGCGACATCGCACTGGCCTTAGGCAATGCCGACCTCACTTTCGGGGCCAACATACTCCGCGCCCAAGTCATCATCGCCGAGGGCAATCGCCCGGAAGCCCTCCGACAGCTGCAACAACTGCTGGCCCTCGCCCGCACAGAGCGTGAAGAAGCCGCCGTACACTTCGAGTTGCGCCGTGTGGCCGACAACCCTACGCCGCACCATACCCGGGCACTCTCGCTCTACCGATCTATGTATGCCCGTACTCCGCAGTTTATTTACCGGGTAAGGTTGGAGGAGTTGGAGCGGTAGGAACGGTGCGGCTTAGCACGATCCAAGCGACGGGATTTTTTGGAGAAGATGTACATGATGCGCCACTAGACATTTTGATTTCACACAACGCCACGACGACACAACGAATTGGCTTTGAATGGTTTTTTGCCGCTGTTGGCGTCCTCGCCAACAGCAAACGGCGGAGCGAAATGCCGGGCTGAAAGCGCCCAACAAAATGACCTCAACCTGAAAAAACAGCAGCCGTGTACCACCGCTACTTCAACCTGTACTTCACTACGGCTACCATCCTGGAATGGAAGCATCTGCTGCAAGATGACGACACGAAGGAAGTGGTGATCGCTTCGCTGCGCTTTTTGACCCAAGAAAAGCGGGCTGTGGTGTACGCCTTCGTCATCATGCCCAACCACATCCACATCGTGTGGCACATACCAGAGCCGCACAACCTGACAGAGGTGAAAGCGGCTTTACTGTCGTACACAGGGCATCAGTTCAAGAAAGTGCTGCGGGCGAAAAGCCCGGCAGAGTTGGAGCGGTACAGGGTTGACTTGACAGACAGGGGTTACCAGTTCTGGGAGCGCAACGCGCTGTCGGTGGCGATTTTTCACGACGCGGTGTTTTGGCAAAAGATGGAGTACATACACTGGAACCCCTGCACCGAGCGGTGGCGGTTGGCGGCAGAACCGAAGTTGTATCGGCACTCATCTGCATATGTTGTAGAAGGGCGTTTGTATTGGGATTTTGTGTCGCTGTGGTGAAACGAGGTAGCCGTGTTGCGCTTGGACACTCACTCCGCCGTTTGCTGTTGGCGAGGACGCCAACAGCGGCAAAAACGCGTCCCTACTATACTGATTACTTAACAGGCAAGGTCATCGCGGTATCCATCAGCCTGATCTCCATATTCACATACGCCTCTGTTCCTGGCTCTGCTTCAGAAAAACGGCTGTCGAAAGTTAGATTGTTTTTCCCGCTGGCAACCACCAACTGATCCTGAGGCATTGCGATCACTTTTAGTGGGTTCCACTGGGCATCGTACACCATCGCCTCTTTGCCCCCGGAATATTTGATCGACTGTCCTTTCTTTAATTCGACTGGGATATTCACGGTCTTGCTGTGGTTGATCTCCAGTTTGAGGTTAGCGATGTCGGCTTGGATGGCGGTAATGATGAAGCCAAGTGCCTGCTTAGGTGCCTTGTTTTCAAAGGAAAAAGAAGTAGACAGCGGTTCGCCTGGCTGGCGTTCTTTTTTGAGGTGCTTGAATTTGTGGGAATACACCTGCGTAAGGTTTAGCGTATTGCCCCGGCCCTTTTCTAAGCGAAATTCAGTGGATAAATCTCGCATTTTAGCTGTTATCTCTTCTGGGAAACCGCCCTTCAGGCGAGCCGTTTCCCACAAATTGATCTGGTTTAATATTTCAGCGGATGCCCCGTTGCCCTTGACCGCTTTGAGGTCCATGACAAAAGCAAATCCGGCATTGTAGGCGGCCGATCTTGTCATAAGCCATTCAATGTCTTCAAGTGTAGTGCTGGCGGTCATTTTAAACCAGCCCAGCATACCGGGCATCAGGTTGCGTTTGTAATACTTCTGATTGAGCAGGCGGTACTCCGTTTGACTTTCCCGAAAACCGGCATACCAAGGCTCGCCCCAATTCATACGGGAATAGATATGCCAGAAATAATGGCCCGATCGACTGGCTCCTAACAGGAAGTGATTCTTGATGTTAGCATCAAGTCGGTCGTGCCAAGCCTGGGCAAAAAGTGCTTCACCATAATTTCCCAAGCCTGTAGAGTGTGCGCCTTCCAGCCCATCAAAATCCAGCATACGGATCCCGGTGGCATTGAAGACATCCGCTACGTTCTCGGCAATCTCCTTGTTCAAAGCGGCATCTCCTAGGAAGACCTTGTACCCATGATCGGCCAGTTTTTCAATTTTGAAGCCCTGAGCATACGCAGCAGCCTGCGTACCAAATGCGCCGCGTGTGCAATCCAACAATTTCCAGGGTGCTGATTCCGAAACCGTACCATAACGAATGATCTCATTCCCGATCTGTACGCCGTGCAAGTGGTTGTTTCCGAACTGATTGAAAAAACCAGGGTCTGCAATTTCAATTTCTGTTTGTGTGGCATCAATCGCCTTTAACAGAATACTTCCACCCACTTTCGCCAGCCGCTTGTCGGGTACTGGGGTGACATAAGCATCTTCGGTGTTGATGAAATTGCTCAAAGTATGCGTACCCAGGTAGATCCCTTTTTCCTCGCCCTTTTGGACGCATGCTTTCAGGCCCGCGATCCCGTTGGGAAAAAAACTGGGCTTCAGTTCATAATGCCCTCAGGTACTGAAAGGGTCGCCATGATATAAGTAGTGCAGGCCGGCCTGTTGAGCATAGCCCAAACACTCGTCAATATTGGTTTCATCAAAATCCATGATGAGGTAGGACGCATTGATCAGTGGGGAAGTCTTGACCCATTGGCCATTGATGGTTGGGTGCGGGAGGCCTTCAGCGATCTCAATCGCTCCGATAGTAGCCAGCGTTTGATCGGTGGCGCAGCCAAACAGGGCGATCTTGCTGCCGATCAATCCTCCATCGGCAAAAGCAGGGGCCGTATAGCGTTGATGTCCCCAATTCTCGATGACTCGATCCTTGCTGCGGTTTCGTGTATAGGCCTGCAAGGTGCTGCCATAATCGGTGGGTTTGGCCGCTTCCACGGAATATAGTACGCCTCGTTTTGCGTGGGTGAAGTCCTCAAAATCCTCCTGTTCAAAGATGTCTATTTGGGGCAGGTGATCGCTGTCTTTCCAGGGGTAACCGCCGAGGGTCTTGGGATTTAAGGCCTGAATGCCGATCGTAAAGGATGTGTTCTGCACAATGCCGATCGTTTCCCCGATACTTCCATTGATTCCGGTAGCATAGGGGCCCCACACCACTACATCCACAGTTGCTTCATCACTTAATCGAATGAGTTCAAAAGAGATATGGCTTTCCCGCATAACTACCTGAACCTGAGCGGTCAGACCTGATTGAAACTGCAACAAAATCCGCCCATCATCGGGCGAATAGATTGCATTTTGGGGCAGCAGCATACTGCCTTTTACGATCAGGGCCAGTAGGGGTGAGGGGTGCTGCTCCAATGCATAGTCTGTCTCGCTCCGTTTGTCAATCAGATGGGTGATCTGCCCCGTTTGATTTAAGGTAATCCGAAAGTGCTGATTTTCAAGTGAAAATGGTTTAAATGGTTTGAAACCCGTGAACACTACTAGTGCAAGTATGCCCGGGAACAAGTACTTCATAAAGAGGGACAAGTTTTTCATGATCGTAGATCTACTTAATCAATTTGGCCCAAACATAGCCCTTTCGACTAGATTTCTGCCGTGCTTAGTTTTGCTCAATCCCCCGCCGCAACAAGTCTAATGTACCATAAAACAAGAGCGGGGCTTGTGCAACCCATGCACAAGCCCCGCTCTCTTTCGTCAAATCCAGTATGATCAGAACAACTCTACGCCAGCAAAGTGGAATGCGCCTTCGATGGCTGCGTTCTCGTCGCTGTCTGAGCCGTGTACGGCATTTTCACCTACGCTGGTGGCGTATTTTGCGCGGATGGTACCAGGTGCCGCATTGGCTGGGTTGGTGGCACCGATGAGCGTACGGAAATCTTCCACCGCGTTGTCTTTTTCGAGAATGGCCGCCACGATGGGGCCGCTGCTCATGAACTCGCAGAGTTCGCCGTAGAATGGGCGGGCTGCGTGTACAGCATAAAATTCGCCAGCCTTAGCCAGGCTGAGTTGTGTCAGTTTCAGGGCCACGATGCGGTAGCCTGCGGCGTTGATCATCTGAAGGATGTTGCCAATGTTGCCGGCGCGCACTGCGTCGGGCTTGATCATGGTGAATGTGCGGTTGCTTGCCATGTAGAGTAGAGTGTTGTGTTAAATTTAGCGGCGCAAAAGTAGATAAATTACGAACAGGAGATGGGCAAGGGGCGAAGATTGTTGGTTGTCGGCATGGCGACAAGATGGCTCCGCGAATTTTTTTGTGGAAGCCACAAAGGTCGAAATTAAGCCTGAATGGTCGTTTTTGGAGGGTGAACGGGCTTTTTCTGAAGACCAGCAGTATTCAGTATTTTCAATTTATTTTGAAATTAAAATTTCGGGCAGAATTATTAAAAATAGCACAAGTTGCTTAAAGTCAATTAATTAAACCAAAAAACAGTGTCAAGACACTTGTTTTTGTCGTGATTTGACAAAAATTTGTTGAAGAAAAAATTTGGTTAGGTTCAACAAGTACCCATACATTTGACCCATAATTCAAACTAAAAGGATATAGCCATGACAACGATGGAATTCGATACCAAACTGAGTGTGCTGAATGCCTTGCTGCACTCATTTGCCTACAACCTGACCAAAAATGTAGAAGATGCCAAGGACTTGTATCAGGAGACGGCGTTCCGAGCGCTGTACAACCGCGACAAGTTCCAGCCTGGCACCAACTTCAAGGCCTGGACCTTCACGATCATGAAGAACATCTTCATCAACAACTATCGGAAGAAGATCAAAGCCAACACCATCCTCGATACCACTGACAACCAGTATTACCTCAACTCCGGCAGCCACGCCACCGCCAACGCAGCAGAAGGGGGCATGATGCTCAAAGAGTTGAACGGCATGGTGGAAGTGCTGGATGATAGCATCCGCGTACCGTTCCTGATGCACTTTGAAGGCTACAAATACCAAGAGATTGCCGACGAC
>JAYSUY010000963.1:0-8541 GCA_043718855.1 Saprospiraceae bacterium
TTCAGGCGTCAAATGAATCCTATACTTTATCGACATTGATTTGAATTTTGAACCCCAAAGTTCAAACAAAACGACAACTTAAACTTTATTGACCACTAGCAACTGAAAACTAATAACTGACTCACAGGATGGATTCCAGTTCTTCGTCGCTCATGTCATCAAGCAGTTTTTCTACGTCTTCGGGGGTAAATTCATCGCCCGCTGAGGGAACCTTGCCCTGATTTTCAGCGGGTGCTGTAGGTGACTCCATGACTTCTGAAAACCCTTCGGGCTGTATGGAGGCCAGTTGGTTTTCGTCAAAATCATGGACGTTTTCCAACACATAATTCTCCACGTCCTCTACCGACAGATCGACGGCTGCCAACTCTGCTTGTGGCTGTGGGCGCAGCAACCAGACGGCTGCCAGCACTGCACAAAATACCGCAGCGGCTGCCATCAGCGCACGCGGCTGCACCCACCACCGCCCGCCTCGTATGGCTTGCATCGCAGGCGCTTGGCGCAGACCTTCGGCCTTGATACGGGCAAAAACGCGGTCTTCCAGCGTATCAAAATATCCCTCCGGAATTTGAAACCCATCGTCGGGCCGCTTCATGTCGTGCAGCCAGGGGGAAATGTTTTTCAGTTCGTCGTCTAATGAATCCTTCATTTTTTTATCCTTCATAGTTCACCGTTTATGGTTCATCGTTCTCTGAATACCGCTTCAATTTTTTTTGCCGCGTGGTGAAACGAGGCTTTGAGTGCGCCCACGGAGGTGTCGAGTTTGGCCGACATTTCCTCGTAGGGCATTTCGTTGTAGTAGCGCAAACTGAACACGAGCCGCTGCTTGTCAGGAAGTTGCGTGATGGCTTGCTGTAATCGGAGTTGCAATGCGTCGCCATCAAACCACTCATCGGCTTGCAAGCGCTGGCCGAGCAGAGAAGCCGAATCGTCGAGCGAACTGGTGCTGCGCCGGGCTGCACTTTGCAGGTGCGTGAGGGCTTCGTTGGTGGCAATGCGGTAGAGCCAAGTGTATAGTTTTGACTTTCCCTCAAACTGCGCGATGCCCCGATACACCTTGATGAACGTGTTTTGCAGCACATCGTCTGCATCGTCGTGGGCCAGCACCATGCGCCGGATGTGCCAGTACAACCGCTCGCGGTACTGTGCCATCAGCGTTCGGAAGCCGCG
Organism: Saprospiraceae bacterium; assembly: GCA_043718855.1. Taxonomy (GTDB): domain Bacteria; phylum Bacteroidota; class Bacteroidia; order Chitinophagales; family Saprospiraceae; genus M3007. The sequence continues at coordinate 1,168 of JAYSUY010000963.1, forward strand.
CTCGAACGTTCGTTCGTTGCGCAGCAGTTCCAAAATCTGGTCGTCCGTCAAGGAGGCTGATTTGTTGGTCACCGAGAGATGCAAGTCTGCAAATTTTGAAGGTTCAGACGGCGAAAGGCGGGAGAGGTTTAATCAAGGGGTAATTTTGCAAAAGGCAAAAGGCAAAAAAAGCAAAAGGCAAAAAGCAAGATGAAAAGCCCCAACGTCCTTTTTTTACTGCGTGTGTGGACACCTCGCTTTTTGCTTTTTGCCTTTTGCGAAATTGCCCCTTGCCCTTTGCGAAATTGCTCAGTACCTCCACGACTTCAAATCCGCACCCTTCGGGGCGCGGGTCTTCACCTGCTCCGCCCATTTGGGTACGAAATATCGGTGGTAGCGCAATCGGCTGATGGCGTTGGGTTGCGAGTGGTCGCCGTTCCAGCAGTGCTCTGCCCGGTCGCCGTAGTCCACCTGCCCATCGAAGGTCGGATTGGTCAGCCCCTTCAGCATGTCCTCGGCGAGATACACCGCGTTGTTGAGGTAAAAATTATCCATATCACCGCAGTACAAATGGATTTTTCCGCGCCATTTGGAGCCGTTCTTGGACCAGTCGCGCCGGATGATGTGGGCCAGATCGTAGTTCTCGCGCCAGTATTCCGCTACTTTTGGGTTGATTTCGCCCGTCATTTTGTTCCAGATGCGCTGTGGGTAGCCGTCTGTACCCACCGGCGATGACACGGCCTCCCAGATGTCAAATTGCTGCCCACTGCGGCTTTTGGTGCCGAGCACTAATTCGTAGTGGTTGGTGCTTCGGAGCGTCGCGCTAAGGTGGCCGAGGTAGTTGCGCGTAGCGGGACGTTCGATTTTATCAAAATCACCCTCGCGGTAGTAGGCGTTTTTGTCCTCATAAATGTTGGTGGTCACAAAAGCCCGGAAGTCCACGGGGTCAGGGCAAGCGGCGTAGCAGCCGTTGAACTCGTCGGGGTATTTCACCTGCACCGCGAGCGCTTCCCAGCCGCCCGTACTGCCGCCGTAGGTGAACCGCGCCCAGCCCTGGCCAATGCCCCGGAACTGCCGCTCGATTTCTGGGATGAGTTCGTACATGATGGCATCGCCGTAGGGGCCGACATTGGCCGAGTTGACGGCGTAAGAGTCGTCGTAGAACGGGCAGGGGTGCTGGATTTCGACAGCCAGTACGCGGGGGAAATTTGGCCCCGTCCACATTTTATAGAAATCGTAAGCCTCCTGCTGCACGATGCGGTTGTAGCCCGCCAGTTTGAACCGCTCGCTGTAGTCGGGAGCCAAGTTGGGATCGGGCGGCTCGGTGCGAAAGCCACTGAAGTCGTCGGGGAAGTGGCCGTGATAGATCGCCAGCGGGTAGCGCACGTCGGGGTGGCTGTCCCAACCTTCGGGCAGCAGCACGTGTGCACCGAGGTGCATCGGTCGGCCCCAAAACTCAGTGAGGAGTTTGCTCTCGATGCTGATGTGCTTGATGTAACGGGTGTCCTGTGGCGGCTCTATGGGCGGTATTTCCTCTGTCAATTCGATGGAAGTGGTGACGTTGGCACGGGGTTTTAGGTTGATTTTCAAGGGCTTGGAGTACAGGTTGCCCGGCGCAAGGTTCCACTGCTGGCCTTCACCCCGGTCCATCGGCATCTTCACCGTGTGGCCGTCTTTGCGGTGAAAAGTCTTGTAGCGGTGCAGCACGGCCTGCACATAGTACTCGCCCGGAGGAACGGCTGCGAGGCTACGCACTGGGTAGCCGAACTCTGACATGCTGAACAGACTGGTCACGCCCGGCCCCCAATCCTCCACATCTCTGCCAAAAATCTGGGCTGATTTGAAGTCGTCGCGTACCTGAAAGCGCGGCTCGGTATCGCCATTTTTAGAAAGAATGAGGAGCAAGCGGCCGTCCAGCCGCTGCTCGCTGCGGGCAGCAGGAAAGGTGACGGAGAAAGTGGTTTGGGCCATGACGAGCGTGGGAAAAAGGAAGAGCAGAAGTCTAAGCATGACGAAGAACGATGAAGTATGAACGATGAACGAGGAAGCATGAACGAGTAAGTATGGACTATGAACGAGGAACTATGAACGAGGCCCCAGCGCGTACTTTAGTGGTTCATCGTTCATACCTCCTCGTTCATAGTTCATGATTCTCAATCACCTCACGCAGTGCGGCTTTGGTGAGTACGCCCGGCTGTCGCCACAGTTCTTGGCCGTTTCGGTAGAGCATGAAGGTGGGCACGCCCATTACTTTCATCTGTACGGACAGGTCGAGGTTTTTGTCCACGTCAATTTTCACGATGCGGACGCGCTCGCCCAATTCGGCTTTCAGGTCATCCAGCACAGGCATCATGGCTTTGCAGGGGCCGCACCAAGTGGCCCAGAAATCGAGCAGTACGGGGGTGTCGGAGTTGACGAGAGCATCAAAGGAGGAGGACATAGTTTGAAACGATTTTACTGCAAAAGTGAGTTGATTTTGGTTGATGAAGGCTGGTTTGGGTTGTTTTTTGGCTCCAAGAGCAGAAGGTTGAATGTGCTTTCCTCAAGATCCACCCATTTCCTAACCCTTATCCGCCACGACGGCTTGCCCAAATCCCAACTTCTCCAACAGCCACTCTCGCCCGGCTACATACTCTTCCGCCCGAATTTTCTCTGCCAAAAGTGCTGCCTTTTTGCGCTGGTTAGCCCCCGGTTTCATGGCTTTTCGGATGTATTTGATGAAATTCAGAAAGGTGGTGCGGTGATAGCCGAGGTCTTTTTTGCGACGCAGGTAGGTGTAAAAACTGTCGCACAGCGAGGAGAGCGCCACCCACTCTTTCAGTTCAAAATAACTTTTCAGCAGCATCTCGCGGGCGTGCAGGTTCATGTACACGTCGGTGAATTCAAAGGCTTGCAGCAACTCTGGCACCCGCGCAAAGTCGCCAGCGAGGTAGTGGAAAATAGCCAGGTTAAAGCGGTAGATGTTTTCCCGCTCGGCAGCGGGCAGCGCATCGCGGTACTTTTCGAGAAAACTGTGGGCAAAATCGCGCTCACCCAGCAAGCAAGCCAAGCGGTTGATGTTGTTGTAAGCCGCCTGCGGCAACTTGCCCGACTCAAATAAAAAACCATTTTCCAAGGCTTCCCGGTACAGGTCGAGGGCCTCGCGGGTGTAGCCCGGCCGCTCACCTCGATTGTGCCGCCGGAGCGCAAAATTGATGGCTGCCCGATACAAATCGTGGCACTCAGAGGCATCGAACAGGTGGGTGTTGGCAGGCAGCAGCAGTTTCAGTTGCTGGAAATTTTGGGCATCCTCCGGGTCATGCTGCGCCCGAAAACTGAGGCGAATGATTTCGAGCGCGGAAGTGCTGGGTGTCGCAGACCGCCGTTCAACTTCCTGACTTTCAACAATATGTCGCTCTGCTTCAGCCAGCACCTCTACCGACAGGGGCAACTTGAACTCGCCGCCGTAGCGCGATTTCATGGAGAGCGTCGTGGCGTTGAGGCGGATGTTTTCCAGCAAAAAAAACTGCACAAGCGCGTCGGACACCGCGCCGAGATCGGCCGCTGCATCGCTGCTGCGCAGCGATTGGTGGGCAAGTTTTTCGTGCTGAATTTGGTAGCGGAGCAGCTGCCAAGCCGAGTTGCGCTGCCGTTTTTCGCCGTGCGCTTTTTCCAACGCGCTGATTTTTTGCTCAAAAGCCGCCGGAACACCCCGCCGCCGGAGCGCACGGGCCAGTTGTAGTTGATACCAATCCGGCTCGTTTTGCGTGATTTCCTCCCAAGCCAAAAATGCTTCAATCTGCTTTTTCAGGAAAGAAAAAACGTAGTTCAGCGCGTCGTTATCGTAGGGAGCATCGGGGAAGAGGCGGGCGAAAATTTCGTCTTTCGGCAAGACCTCCAATGCACCGTCTGGTGTGGCGGCCAGCAGTTCGAAGAGCGCCAGCGTATCGGCCCGTAGGTTGTGAAAGGGGCTTTGCAGCCATTTTCGGAGCTGCTGGCGGTCTCGCTTGCTGAGGTTTTTCCAGAGTTGGAGGAGGGAGGTGCTGTCCTGCATTTTGAGAGTAGGTGATTTTTGTGCGGTTTTTAAACGCTTGCCCGACACGACAGTAATGGAACGCGGATTGGACGGATCAGACGGATTAGACACGGATTTTAAAAAAAAAGGGCCATCTCGAAAAATTCATGCCTAATCTGCCTGATCCGTCCAATCCGCGCTCCATTGTGGTTGTGTGTCGAGAGAGGCTAAATTTTGAAAAACCCTTTTGAGAGTTCGCAAAATCTGTCCAAGAACCGCGCCGAAACCCACCCCACTTTTGCCTCAACAAAATTTATAACGGACATGAAAAGGAATCTGACAACACATCTGCTCACGACTTTCACGGCACTGCTCGTGGCACTCTTCCTGACGGCTGGCCAAGCCAGTGCTCAGGGTTTTATTAAAAACTATACGGCTACGGCAACCAACCACTCGCTCGGTTTTCCCAGAGTGGACAGCACAACCGGAGGCTACTGCCTGACGGGGATGATGAGCTCGAACGTGGGGGGAAACGAGTATGTGTTTTTCCAGTTGAACACCGATGGCGAAGGCACGGAAACAGCCCTCACGAAGGATACCTTCACCTTCCCGAACGTTGTGCTCGCTGCACCTTTGAACTGCGGTCAGGTAGCCCTGGTCGACTTCCAGACCAGCACAAATTCCCTCTCCATCATCAGCAAAGTGGATGCGAACGGCTCACTCCTCTGGCGCGATACTTTGGCGCAACTTTTCCCCGGAGGACGTAACGACGCATCGATTTGTGGCACTTCTGACGGTGGCATCATGCTGGTCGGCACCGCTAATTTTTTCATTCAAAAACTGGATGCCGACGGCAATCTGCTGTTCACTGTAGTGCCCAACCCCGTCCCAACTTTTGCCTCTGTCCCTGTTCCCACCCCCGACGGCGGCGCATTGGTGAACATGCAGGGATTCGTAAACAATACTGTGGTCAACAACCTGATCAAAATCGCCTCGAACTGTAGCGTAGAGTGGTCGGTTCAGATTCCCAATTCCGACGGAGGAATGCAGAGGACCAGCACGGCTTCCGACGGCAGCCACTTGGTGCTGGCATCGTCGCCCAACCTGACGTATTCACTGCTGAAGTACGCACCTGATGGCACCCTGCTTTGGAACGTGGCCCTGTCGTCCGTACTGGGGGCGGGCTTGGGCAAAGTCTATCATGTGCTGGCCACCAACGACAATGGTGCGATCATTAGCGCGAGAGTTGGTCTGCCGGGCCTCCCTCTGGTTCCGATCATCGCCCGCTTCGATGCCAGTGGTAATCTACTCTGGAAAAAAGTCTACACCAACCAGCAGGTCTTTGTGATCATCAGCGGCATGGAGCTGGCCGATGGCAGTTTCGTGTTGGCAGGCTTACAGGGCAGCACGCTGATGCTTTTGAAAATAAATGCCAACGGCCAGATAATGCCCAACGCCCTCAGCGGCAAGGTGGTCGAAGATGCCAACAACGACTGCGTGGCCGATGCCTCCGAAACACCGCTCTACGGGTGGATCGTGAGGGCCAACGCACTGGGTGTTGATTACTTCGCTGTGACCGACAAAAGCGGCAACTACCTGATCTCCGACCTGCCCGGCGGCCCATCCTACTTCATTGATCTTACGGTGCTTCCGCCCTCCTACGTCTGGCTGCCCTGCTCGCCGCCGGCCCTGATCATGCCAGCCGACACGACGGACTTCACATTAGATGCACAGGTGGCCGTAGGCAAATTCCTTGACTGCCCGGTGATGACGGTGGACATCGGGATGCCGCTGATGCGGCGTTGTGCCAACCGCACCTTTTCTATCAACTACTGCAATTCAGGCACTTTGGATGCCGAAGACGCGGCGGTGGAAGTGTACTTGCCCGACGAAATTGAGATGGTCAGTTCGCCCTCGTCCTACACCCAGACGGGCCAGACCATCCGGTTTGAACTGGGCGACGTGTTGGCCGGTGCTTGTGGGCTGATCCAGTTTGTCGGTTTCGTCTCCTGCGATTCCGTGCAACTGGGGCAAACGCTTTGCCTCGAAGCGCACATTTTCCCTGATTCGTTTTGCGTCAGTCCGGGCGAGTGGTCGGGGGCCAGCCTCGAAGCCGACGCTTCCTGCTTGGGCGACACGGTGCGGTTGAGCCTTCAAAACACCGGCTCGGCACCGACCACCCAATCGCTCGAATACCTCATCATCGACGACGATGTGGTGATGCGCCAGGGTATCGTTCCAGCGGGTTTCCCGGCCAGCGGCATTAAAAACATGTTGTTGCCAGCCGATGGCAGCACCCTGCGCATCGTGGTGGAACAAGAACCCAACCACCCCACTCCCGGCAATCCAAGCCTCGCGGTGGAAGGCTGCGGCGGCTTCACACTGGGCTACATCACGCCGTTTTCTAACTTTGAAGGCAATCCGTTCGGTGATATTGAGTGCCGCGAAGTGGTCGGCTCCTACGACCCGAACGAGAAGCAGGCCTACCCACAAGGCATTCATAGCGAACATTTTATTGAGCCAAGAACACCCCTGACTTACGTCCTGCATTTCCAGAATACAGGCACTGACACGGCCTTCCTCGTGGTGCTGCGCGATACACTGTCGCCGTGGCTTGATCCCGCCACCGTGCGGCCCGGTGCCTCCTCGTACCCCTACACTTGGACGATGACCGGGCAGGGTAACCTGAAATTCACTTTTGATCCGATTGCCTTGCCTGACTCGAACGCGAATCAGGAAGCATCCAACGGCTTCGTGCAGTTCGCCATCCAGATGCGCCCCGATGTGCCGCTTGGCACGGTCATCGAAAACCGCGTGGGCATCTATTTTGACCAAAATCCGGTGGTGCTGACGAATACCGTTCACCACACAGTAGACACGGGTTTTCTGGAAATCCACATCGTCTCGACGAGCGAAGTGCGCTCCGTGTCGCCCCTGTCTGTGCGTCCCAACCCAGCAGCAGATGTCGTGTCCATCCTGCTGAACGACGAGGTCGGCGGAGAGAAATCGCTCGTACTGACCGATGCCTTCGGCAAAACGGTGCTGCTCAAAACCTTCTCCGGCGGCCGGGCCGAACTGCGCAGGGGCGAACTCCCGGCGGGTATTTATTTTGCAAAAATTGTTGAAAACGAGCGCGTTGTGGCTGTGGGAAAGGTGGTGTGGCGGTAGACTCAGGAACGGGGAAAGAACAAGGTGACGATTTGGGGGAGGTTCATTTTCTTTGATCACAGCATGAGGAGGAACAATCTGGGGGGGTTTGTAACCGACAAATAGCACAGAGCAAGAGAAAATGAGGCCACCCAAATCGTCACCTTGTTCTTTCGCCGTTCCTTATTGAAAAACCAGATGAAAACATGAGTCATCCCGAATTTTTTAAGGGTAAGTGTTCAATAAACCTTGTC
>JAYSUY010000964.1:0-8523 GCA_043718855.1 Saprospiraceae bacterium
TGGAGAGGGGCCGGGGGTGAGGCCTCCAATTTTTAAAAAATGAGAAAACTCTATCCGTTCCTCCTGCTTGCTCTACTCGCCTGCACCGCCGCCGCCCAGCGTGCCCCGCACCACGACGTGCTGCTTTTTTCGCTTTCACAAAAAACCGACAGCACCTGGCAGCCCGGTGCACCGCGTTTTCTCACCGCCTTCAATCCGAAGGGCTACAACAACCAGCCTGCGTTTTTTGGCTCCAACGAAATCTACTTCACCGCCCAAATGCCCAATGATACCACCCAGACCGACATCTGGTCGCTCGACCTCGGCAGCAAGACCCGCACCCGCATTACCGCCACCACCGCCACCGCGGAGTACTCGCCCACCCCCATGCCAGGCGGCAAACGCTGGAGCGGCGTACGAGTAGAGGAAGACGGCACCCAGCGGCTGTGGTCGTTCCCGCTCGACCGCTCCGACAACGGGCGGCCCGAATTCCCCCGCCTCCTCAACGTCGGCTACCACTGCTGGCTACGCGACACGTTGGCGGCATTTTTTCTTGTGGGGGAAAACAACGCGCCGCACGTGCTGCAACTCGTCGGCACCAAAGCCCAGCGGCCCCAGCGCATTGCCTCCAACATCGGTCGCTGCCTGCTGAAAACGCCCGCCGGACACCTCGCTGTTGTACAAAAAGCCACCGAGCAGACTTGGTTTTTGAAAACCTACGACCTGAAAAAACAGGCCGCTGACATCGTGGTGCAGATGCCCGCTGGGGGCGAAGACGTTGCCCTGCTGCCCGACGGCACCTACCTCGCCGGGTCAGGCCCCCGACTCTTCCAGTACCATCCCCGCCGCGATGCAGACTGGCGCGAGGTACTGAACCTCAGCAAGTTCGGGGTAAAAACCATCAGCCGACTGGCCGTGAGCAAGGAGGGGAAATTGGCGGTGGTGGTGCAGTGAGAAGGATTTTTTTCGATTGGTTCGATTGAATTCGATTGGTTCGCTACCCCTGTGACAACCGTCGGAGGTCGGTTCAAGTGAGGCGGTGACTTCAAGTCACCGCCTCACTACCCCGAGCGGTTCATTCTTTTTGCCGCTGTTGGTGGGGGGCCAATAAGGTTTCTCTGGCCGGGCTTGAAATCTCAACTGTGCCGTTCACTTCACAAGCACTTTGAGCGGATGCAAGCAAGCGGCGTTTTGCCGTTCTTTGCGTCACAACTTTTTTTCAAAAACTATGCGTCAAAAACTCGTCTACGGCCTCATCGCCGCCCTACTGCTCTCCGTCGTCGCCACCCGACTCCCGCAGTGTACGGGCAACGGCAATTCGGTCGCTCCGCCTTCCGAAACACCCGCCAAGCCCGCCATCCAAGTTTCCGTACCGGACTTCAACGCCGACTCGGCTTACCTTTTCATCAAAAAACAAGTGGATTTTGGGCCGCGCGTTCCCGGCTCGGCGGCCCACAAAAAATGCGCGGCATGGCTCGTCAGCGAGTTCAAGCGGTACGGCCTCACGGTGGTGGAGCAAAAATTTAAAGCCGAAACCTACTTCGGCCCGCTGGATGCCATCAACATCGTGGCACAGTTCAAGCCCGAACTGCCCAACCGCATCCTGCTCTGCGCCCACTGGGACAGCCGTCACATCGCCGACCACGATACGAAAGACAAGAACAAGCCCATCCTCGGTGCCGACGATGGCGGTAGCGGCGTAGGGATGCTGCTCGAAATCGCTCGAATGTTGAAAGAAACGCCCGCCAACACGGGAGTTGACCTCATCTGCTTCGATGCCGAAGACCTCGGCAAGGAAAGCGACGATGCCCCCGTCAATCCCTCGGTGCTGCAACAGGAGCAGGATTTCACCGCGACTTGGTGCCTCGGCTCACAGCATTGGGCCAGCAACCTCCACAAGCCCGGCTATCAGGCCCGTTTCGGCATCCTGCTCGACATGGTGGGCGCACGTGGAGCCAAGTTCCCCCTCGAAGGCTACTCCGCGATGAATGCCCCGCTGATTCAGAACAAAATCTGGGCAATCGCCTCGGAACTGGGCTACGGCAGCCTGTTCATCAACAGCAAGCGCGGCGGCATCACCGACGATCACGTGTTCGTTATGCGCGGTACGCGCATCCCGACGGTGGACATCATCAGTATGCCCAACGACCCGCCTCGCGTGTTTGGCGCGTACCACCACACCCACAATGACAACATCGACATCATCGACAAAAGCATACTCGCCGCAGTGGGCAAGGTGGTGGCGACGGTGGTGTACAGGAGTGCGGCAGGAGCATTTTGAGTGTGGCTGTTAGCCGTTGGCTTTGAGCCGTTGGCCGCTAAAAACATAAGAGGCCCCGGAGTATGCTACATACCCGGGGCCTTTGCTTTGGCCACAAGCCAACGGCTAACAGCCAATAGCCAACCATCACAGCATCCTTCTGCGCTGCATAAACCAGTACAGAAACCCTGTCACGATTCCCGCAAAAACGATGGTCAGGTAAAACGCCCACGGGTGCTCAGGTATGCCGTTGGGGATGTTCATGCCCAAAAAAGAGGAGATGAGCGTAGGCACCATCAGCACCACCGTGATGATGGTGAGGCGGTGGATGACGTGGTTCAGGTTGTTGGAAATGATGCTCCCGTAAGCGTCCATTGTGCCGTTGAGGATGTTGGTGTACACGTTTGCCATGGAGAGCGCCTGCGAGTTGTCGATGATGATGTCCTCAAACAGGTCGCTCAGGTCTTCGTCACCGCTGATGTGCAGGAAGTCAGTGCGCTTCATTTTCATTTTGAGCAATTCGTTGGCATTGAGCGAATTGACAAAATACACCAAACTTTTTTCGAGGGAGAGCAGCCGCTTCAAGTCGGAGTTGCTGCTGCTGTGCATCAGGTCTTTTTCCAGCCGGTTGCGGCGCAGGTTGAGGGTTTTGAGGCAGTTGAGGAAGTGCAGCACGTTTTGCTCCAGCATTTGCAGCACGAAGCGTTTCTCATCGCTGGGGTCGAAGTTGCGCACGTTGTGGTCCAGAAATTTAGACAACACGGCATTCTCCACTGCCGAAATCGTGACGACGTGCTCGATGGTGAGCACCACGCCGATGGGCACGGTGATGAAGTATGCCTCGTTTTCCTGCTGGGCACTGCTGTTTTTGACCGGGGTATTGAGCAGGATAAACCGGATGTCTTCGTCGCGCTCATAGCGGGCGCGTTCGTCGAGGTCGAGCGAGTCGGTGAGGAACACCGGGTCGAACCCAAAGCGGCGGGCTACGTCGTCAAGTTCGTCGGGCGCAAACGGTGGGGCAAGGTTCACCCAGCAGCCCGGCTCTGGCTCGGTCAGTTCGATCAAGCGCCGTTTTTCGCGTGTGTAGTAACGGGTCACTGTCCATAGCGGGTGAGAAGGTGAACGTTGGGAATGTGGCCAATGAATAAAATGTGATCAATGTGGTCAACGTGGTCAAACCAGCTGCAAACTTACACTGCCTCCGCTGGGCGACCAACCCCACAGCGGGTTTTCCAATAAAAAAGGCACTGCTTGCAGCCTCGTTTTTTGAAACACAAAAGGCACAAAAGGAACATAAAAGCGGTACCTGACCTGACTTTTATGTTCCTTTTGTGCCTTTTGTGTTTCAAAAAAGACCTCAGCGGGTTACTGCCTCACCTGCTCGATATCCAGCACCTTCTCGATGCGCGCGATGCAGTCTTCGATGTGGAAGCGGCTCATGCGGTCGGTGGCGGTAGGCAGACCGGTGCGCAGTTCGCGGCGCAGGACGACGAGGTTGCCGCGGGCCACACTCAGCACGTCGCTGCGCTTGGCATCGGGTATAGCGGGCTGAGAGAGGGCAATCATCTTCTCTACAAACACTTTTTGCAGGTTGCGGCGGTGGGTCGAGATGGCTTGGCTGTTGCGGACTTCGGCAAAGATGCCCGTGCGCAGGTCGTCGAACAGCCCATCGATGCCGTAGGCGGCCGGGGCGGTAGATTTTACCTCGATCATGCGCTGCAATCGGGCGGCATCCAGCAGGCGGTCGAGTGTCTGGGATTGCAGTGCGGTGATGGCTGCCACGCCCTGATCAGGGCGAATGAGGGGCAGCACCTTCGGATCGAGCAGCCAAGTGGGGGTCTGGAACAGGTGCTTGTGCAGCCAAGCCACTGCATCTTTTTGGAGCTGCGTAGGTGCTGGCTCGTACACGGCACCTTGCTGGTCAGAGGTTTTTGGCGTTTCAAAAATACCGCCCACCCACTTGGTGACGTGGCCGGTGTAGCGGCGGTACTGGTCAAATACGCTGCCGTACATTTCCTGCACATACTCGAAATCTTCAGCCTCCTCCTTCGTCCATTCGGGCAGATTGGGCACCATGCGCTGCAAATTTTTCACCCCGTACTCCGATGCGATCATGGAGTTATCGCCCAAGTCTTCGCTCTGTGAGCGGGGGTCGTAGGAATTGCTTTCGGTGAGGAAGCGGAGGCGCGGGTTGTTGGCGGCTTTGTCCAAGTACCAGCGGTTGAGCACTTTTTTGTCGGCCTCCGCATCGGTGCTGTTGTCGATGGGCTTGTAGCCCCACTCGATGGCCCAGCGGTCGTAGTCGCCCACGCGGGGGAATAGGTTGGTGATGCCGTCTTCGGGCTGCGCCACGTAGTTGAAGCGGGCGTAGTCCATGATGGAGGCGGTGTGGCCGTTGGCATCCATGAAGGCTTTGTCGCGCAGTTTTTCCACCGGGGTGGCGTTGCTCGCCCCGAAGTTGTGGCGCAAACCGAGGGTGTGGCCCACCTCGTGGGCGGCCACGAAGCGCACGAGGTCGCCCATGAGCGCGTCGTCCAATTCATTTTTACGGGCGCGGGCATCTACGGCGGCGGCTTGAGTGGCGTACCATTTTTTCAGGAGTTTCATCACATTGTGGTACCAGCCGATGTGGCTTTCGAGTATCTCACCGCTTCGGGGGTCGCTCACGTTGGGGCCGTAGGCATTTTCGATGTCGGATGCGAAGTAGCGCAGCACACTGAACCGCGCATCTTCGAGGCTCATGGTGGTGTCGCCTTCGGGCCATTCGCGGGCCTGGATGGCGTTTTTCCAACCGGCCTGCTCGAAGGCGATTTGCCAGTCTTCGATGCCCTGTTTGAGGGAATTGCGCCATTTTTTCGGCGTAGCCGGGTCGATGTAGTACACGATGGGCTTGGCTGGCTCAATGGCTTCGCCGCGCTGCTGGCGGGTGGCATCGGCGGCGTTTTTGGGCTCCAAACGCCAGCGGACGGCGATGTACTTGTCCTCGGAACGCTGCGAATTTTCCTCAAAAGTGGTGAACCCAGTGGCAAAATAGCCCACGCGCGGATCGAAGTAGCGGGGCTGCATGGGTGCTTTGGGCAGCAACAGCAGGGAGGTGTTGAGTTCAAACGTGACCACACCAGCATCCAAACCCGCAGGCAGGTTGACCGGCTCGAAGGGGTCGAAAGTAGTAGGCGGCTTGATTGAGGGTGGCGACACGCCGAAGGTCTTGACCGTGCGTATTTCCGTGTTGAGCGGGAACGTACGCATACTCTGGATGTAACTGCGGTCTTTTTGTATGTCGGTGATTTTGTACCGCTGCTTGAAGAAAGGCTGGATGGACACGATCTGGCTGTTGTCTTTGAAGAAGTCGGTGACTTCGATGACGGAGGCTGTTTTGTCGTGGTAGGCTTTTACCTCAAAAGCGGCGGCGATGGGGTCCACGTTGGAGTTGCGTACGGCCAATGCGATGGGCTGGTCGTCGTCGGGCGTGAGGTTGTAGAACCCGACGGCGCGGATGAAAATCTTGTCGCCCGGTGCTTTCTCAAAGCGGATAACCTGGCGGTTGAGTTCTTCGCCGCCGTAGCCTGCTCCGGTGGGCGATTTGGCGACGCGGGTGACGGCGATGATGTCGCGCCCGAGGAGGGAGTCCGGTATTTCAAAAAAATATTTCTCCTCGATGCGGTGGACGGTAAGCAGCCCGATGGTGGTGACGGCTTTGTCGGTCACCACATCTTTGTAGGGCTGCGGGCCGGTCTTCTTTTTGTCTTTGTCTTTGCCCGGGCCGGTGCTGTCTTTGGCGGCAGCCATCGGTTTGGGCATGACTGGTGGTGGTGGTGGTTCGGATTTGTCTTTGCGCCGCTGGGCTTGGAGGTCGCCGGCGGTGAGGAAGCAAAGGAGCAGCAGTAGGAAGGTAAAAAATTTGTTCATGGCTGTTGTTTTGACAGAAAGTATCTGGCAAAAGTAGAAGGGCCATGCGTTAGGTCGGCTGCGCGGGCGGGCGATTTCCGCCCATCGTACCGTATGGGCGGGCGAGCGACAAAAAAGGGAGAGAAAATGGGGCAGGGCAGGAGATTGCCAAGTGCTTGCTGGGGCGGCGGTTTGACCCTTGCAAACGGGCGTATACTGCTCAACGGCAGGTTTTGTCGCACCTCATTCGTTGGACGACAAATTCGTCGGACGAATGCCAAGATGCGCCCCTCATCCGACGAATTTGTCGTCGGACGAGTCCTGTATGCCAAAAAAAAGCGCGGTCAGAGATTCTCCCTGACCGCGCCATCACCTCAACGCTGCACCACAAACGTTGCTGTCCGTTTTTCCCCAGTTGGGGTCCATATTTCGAGGAAATAAAGCCCTTCGGGCAAATCTTCGGGCAGCGGGATTTCTTGGGGCGCGCCGCTCGCGGTCAAAGCGAACCGTTGTACGCGCTGCCCCCGGCTGTCGAACACCTGAGCCTGCAAGGGCTGGCTCTGCCAGTCGGACAAGTCGGCGAAGAGCGTGCCATCCGTCGGGTTGGGGAACACTGCGAGTTGGCCGGGCAAGCCCTCCTGCTGGAAGGAGGTACGCTCGCGGGCCACTTCTGATGCCGATTCCAGCAAACCATCGCGGGTGGCCGATGCAACAGAGCTGCTCGGCATCACGCAGCACAGGTGCGCTTGATAGGAAATTTGCGGAGCGAGGCGCACAGTGGCAAGGATACAGGCATGGCAAATCTGCGGCGGGAGGGTGTATTCAAAAATGTCCGATTGTCCATTGCTGATGCCCGCCGTTTTGGACTTGAACCGTATGGAATAGAAGGGAGAGAAGTTTGGGCTGCGCACATCGTACTGACGGCCGCTGGACGCGGTATAAACCGAGTTGTTGGCCGGGACGTTGGCCGTGATGCCGTTAGGCACTTGAAATGCGGTGTAAATCAGTGGGTTAGCGCAGGAGTTGATTACACGGACGCGGTAGGTGTTGTTGCCCGCCGCATCTTGGGTGATGCCCAGCATCTCGAATTTGACGCAGCCGATCACCGCCGAGTCGCAAGGCACCTCATTGGTCACGGTTACTTTGAAGCAGCAAGTGTCCGGCTTGCTGCAACAGGTGTCACCGTCTTTTGCGATGTAGCACACGGTTGTTTCGCCGAGCGGGAACGAGCTGCCACTGGGCGGGCCCGTCAGGGTCGGCACACTGTTGAGGCAGGTGCTGGTAGCCGTTGGCATCGCATAGTTGACCACAGCCGAGTCTCCCGGCACGGTGACGGTGATGTTGGGCGGGCATTTCAGCGTCACGGTGTGCGCAGGGGCCAGCACGAGGTGGTAAGTTGCCAAAGTGTCGCACTCGCCGCCAGCGCCTGGCAAAGTAACCATGACAGTGCCTGGGGCGGTGTAATTCACTCCGCCGAGCGCGACGGTGTTGCCGGGGCACAAGGAAATAGTATCCACCAGAATGTGCTGGGAGTACAACTCCACCGTGTCGGAACAAAGGATGCTGCTGTTGGCATCGTGCCAGTCGAAAATGATTTGCTGCGGCGTGTTTCGCACCTTGCTCAAACAGACGGTGATAAAATGGCTGAGTGTGCCAGGCGGCAAGGGCGCGTTGACGGTGCTGTTTGACAGCCCGATCAAATTGGTGCCCAAAATATCCAGCATCAGGGATGGGGACAGCGTGCTCAGGTCGAAACTCAGGTCGGCATCGCTGCTGTGGATCACCACACCGTAGAGCGTGTTGAGGGGGTTGGTGTAACTCAGTTTCCAGCAGCAGCTGTCCGTGCCGGCGGGCGTGGCCGATGCGCTCAGGCCGAAGCAGGTGCAATCGATCACCGCCAGCATCAGCGAATCCGATGTGAGCGAGCAACCAAACTGGGTGATGCCGGTGAGGCTGTAAGTGCCGCTTTGTGTGACGATCAGACAAGTGTCGTTTTCGCCCAGAATCGGTACGCCGTCCTTGTTCCACTGGTAAGCGGCCAATCCCGATGGGCCGCAGATCGTGTCGAGATTGCAGACCTCGTAGCAGCCTACTGGCACCAAGCACAGGTCGGGCAAGGGGTGGACAATTGCGAAGGCGGTTCCTGTGCAACCGGTGACGGTGTCCGTGCCAACAGCATAGTAGGTGCCTGCTTGCGTCACCGTGATGGAAGGCCCGGCAGCACCGTTGGTCCAAGCGTAGGTCACGTTGGGGAGGAGTTGCGGATTGTTCACGCTGAGCGTCACCGGCATTCCTTCGCAGTCCTTCGGGGCGGTGCTGATGCTGAACACTGGGCGGGCGACAATCGAAACCGCGAACGGAGCGGAGACGGCCGTACAGTTCAGGTAGGGTTCGGT
>JAYSUY010000965.1:0-3035 GCA_043718855.1 Saprospiraceae bacterium
CCCGGCTGCTGGATGCCACAAAAGGCACCAGTCTCGCCGATGAGTCCACCCAGATGAGCGCCCGCTACCACCAGTGGAGCGAACAAAAAAACAAGGGCCTGAGCGATGTCCGCGACCTGAACCTCCTGTTCAACCAAGTGTGCGACGGCGTACTGCAACTTGCCAAACAACTCTGACAGCATGGAAACCACACACCGCATCCACCGCTACCCCGGCGTAAAGCCTTTCGAATCGGGCGAAAAAGCCCTCTTTTTTGGCCGCGACCGCGACATCGCCGACTTGTGCGACCTCGTTCGGGTGGAAAAAACCTGTGTCCTGTTTGGCAAAAGCGGCTACGGCAAGTCCTCGCTGCTGCAAGCGGGCGTGCTGCCCCGGCTGGCCTCAGAGTTCCAGCCCGTAGAGGTGCGCTTTGGCGAGCACATCGAAGGGCAAAGCCTCGCGCCGCTCGACAACCTGCGCCTCGCCATCGCCCAGCGCAGCCGACCCAATCGTGACTTAGACTTTGCGGCTGGGCTGCCTGACTCGCTCTGGCTCCACGCCAAGCGCCATAGCAGCGGCACCAGCGGCAGCGGCTACCTGTTCGTGTTCGACCAGTTTGAGGAATTTTTCTCCTACCCCGCTGCGCAGCAGCGCGCCTTCCGGGAGCAACTCGGCGAATTGCTCACCGACGGTATGCCCGAAAACCTCCGCGAAGCCGCCCGCGAACTGCCCCGCGAACAACGCCGACTGCTGGCTTCAGCCCCCGAACTGCGCCTGCTCGTGGCCCTGCGCTCCGACCGCCTCCACGAACTGGACCGCATGAAAGACTACCTGCCCGCCCTCCTCCACAAACGCTACGAACTCCGCGCCCTCAGCCGCGAGCAGGCGCGGGAGGCCATCGTCGGCCCCGCCGCTTTGGCTGCCCCCAATCCCCCAATCGAATCAATCGTCCCAATCGAATCAATCCCCAATTCCTTCGCCTCTCCCCCCTTCGAATACACCGACGCGGCCCTGCGCCGCATCCTCGACGACCTCACCCGCAGCAACACCGGCCAGCAGGGCGGCGTGGAAGCCTTCCAACTCCAGATACTCTGCGACAGCATAGAAAGCCGGGTGGCCGAGGGCTTAGTGCCTGACCGCGACGGCAACGGACTGCCCGATGTGGACACCGCCGACCTGCCCGATTTCGCGGAGGTATTCGGCCAGTACTACGAGCGCAGGCTGGGCCAACTGCCTGAAAGCCAGCGCGCTGCTGCCCGCATGGTCATCGAGGACGGATTAGTGCGCCTCGACCCGACCAGCGGCGAGGGCCGCCGCCTGAGCGTGGATGGCGATGCCTTGCTCCAACAGTTTGGTGGGCTGGGCCTCCGGCCCGAACTGCTGCGCCTGCTCGAAAGCACCTTCCTCGTGCGCCGCGAACCCAACACCCTGGGCGGCTACAACTACGAACTGAGCCACGACACGCTGCTGGCCCCCATCGTGGCCGCCAAGAAAAAACGCGAAGCCGAAGAAGCCGACCGCCGCCGGGCGGCAGAAGAAGCCGCCGAAAAAGAACGGCTGCGGCAGGAGGCCGAGCGGCAGCGCGATGAGCGCGAAAAAATCCGCAAAGCCCGGCAGCGCAACATCGCCGTCACGGTTGGCGCAGTGCTGCTGCTGGGCTGGGCCTTGTGGCAGACTTGGCAGGCGGGAAAACGCAGCGCAGATGCCCAAGTAGCCGAGCAAAAAGCCGAAGCCGCAAAGCAGGAAGCGGAAACGGCCAAGGCCGACGCAAAAGCGGCGCAAGCCGATGCCGAAGACCAAAAACGGCGTGCCGAATTGGAGCAGAAAAAATCCAAGACGAAGGAGGAAGAAGCAGAGTTGGCTGGCCTGAAAGCCCAAGAACAACAGCGGCTGGCGCAGCAGGCTTCCCTGATGGTGGTGTTCAACCGCCTCAAAGATGCCCGCAAGGAGCTGACAGAACTGAACCACGCCGCCGCTTACCGCACCTTGCTCAACGCCGAGGAGTTGGGCGTACTGCCCGACAGCGTGGGCATGGCCATGCTGGAAATCGTCTACTGGACGATGGAGTGCGGGCGTTTTGAAAAAGCCGACATGGCCGCCCACCGCGCAGCCAAACTCCTGAAAAAAACCAAACGCGGCCGGATCACCAACTTGGAAACCGGGCGCAAGGTGCTGGCCGCGCTCCATGCCTCCAAGTATGCCGAGTATACGCGCCGCTACTACCCCAAAATGCTGCCCGTACCCGGTGGCACCTTCCAGATGGCTGAGCAGTACCGCGTACAACTCTCTGATTACCAATTGGCCGAAAGCGAAGCCTCCTTTTTTCAATATGCCCTCTTTTGTTCCGCCACAGGCCGCCCACTGAAACCGCACCGACCCTCTTGGGGCTTCGATGGCACCCATGTGGCCGTGCAGGTGTCGTGGTACGAAGCCTGCCTGTATGCCAACTGGCTGAGCAAGCAGTTTGGGCGCGATACGGTGTATGCGATGATGGACAGAAAGGAATCGGACAGCGATGATTACAGCGAAACCTATACCGTCACCATCCGCGAAGGCGCCAAAGGCTTCCGGCTGCCCACCGAGGCCGAATGGCAGTTTGCAGCGGGCGGCGGCTTTGACCCTGGCACTGAATGGGCAGGCACCTCGGTCGAAGATTCTCTGCACTTTTTTGCCAACATCAGCGGCGAGGCCGACGGCTGGCAGTACACCGCACCGGTCAAAAGCCTTCAGCCCAACCGCCTCAGCCTGTATGACCTGAGCGGCAATGCCTGGGAATGGTGCTGGGATTGGTACGGTGATTATCCCTCCTCCGCTGAAGCTTCGGCGGACAAGCCATCCGAGCCTGCGACCAACCCGACTGGCCCACAGGAGGGCGCGTACCGCGTGCTGCGCGGCGGCAGTTGGTACTACTCCCCGCAGGGCTGCCGTGCCGCCACCCGCACCCACGACGGGCCGGCGACCCGCAACTACGACCTCGGTTTTCGCGTCGCCCTCGCCGCTTCCTTTCAGTGAGGTGGGGGTTATTCGGCTTTTCCTATGAGCAAAAGAAAAAACGC
>JAYSUY010000966.1:0-3033 GCA_043718855.1 Saprospiraceae bacterium
ACAAGTTATTATTCACCCGTTCCTTAAATTTATCTCGCCGGGCGAAATGCTGAGCCATTGTAACTGACGAGCAACAAAGCCACTGGAAAAAACAAACAGCCCGACACCTCAGAATTGGTTGGACTGACAACTAAGGAACAGACAGGAGTTAAAAACACACAAGCGGCCCGGCGGAATCATCCGCTGGGCCGCTCGCATCGTAGGCAACAGTCTTTTCAACCTACACTACCCAAAATAAAATTTTATCAGCAAAGCTTGGGTCTCGAATCACCACATCCCCACCTCGCAAATTACCATCCTACCGCACCACCACCACCTTCCGCACTCCCGTTCCGGCAGTGGTCTGCAAGTGCAGGAACAGCATCCCGGAGCGGGCGTTGCTGGGCAGCGTCAGGGTCACTTCGTGGAAACCAGCAGAGAAGGTAGCATTTGTCGTTTGCACGATGTTGCCCGAAGGATCAGTGAGCCGGAGCGATACTTGGCCTGGTTCGTCGAGGTAAAAGTTGGTTTTCACCTCATCGCGCACCGGGTTGGGGTACACCGTAAATTCCACGTCGTCTTCCTTGCCCGACGAATTTTTGCTCACGAAGGCCAGTTTCGCACCCATTATGCTGAGGCGACGGGTATAAGCCTCGGCGGTCGTTTTGGCGGAAGTTAGTTTCAACATTTTTTCCAAACTGCCGCTCTGCACCACCTTGAATACCAGGGTCATAGCCGTTTTTCGGTCGCCTTTCCAGATGATCGTGCTGTCAAGTGCGATGGCGTTGTGCCAACTGCCCGTCACGAAATGTTCATCGGGGAAAAGGCCCGTCCAAGCGGTTGGTATCAAGCCCGGCTCCACGCGCTGAAGTTGCAAGTAAGCCGGGTCGTAGTCGAGGGTGAACTGGAAGCCAGACACATCGTTGAGATACGGCGTGGTGATTGGGATGCTGATCTCCTGCCCAGCGTTGCACTTCGTTTTGGGTGCGGTAAACGTGACGGTTTCGCCCTTGCGGTCTTCGGTGCTGCCGTTGGTCAGTTGGTTGGGTTCCAGCGATTCGTTCACGTCGCCGATTTTGATGGCGATGAAATTTTCTGCCACGTTTTTGTAGCACTGCGAGCTGGTCAACGACATCGTTTCGGGAAAAACTTTGGAGAACGGGTTGGCTGGGTTGGGGAAAACGTAGGACTGCGGCACAAACATCCATGAGGTGTGTTCGGGGAGTTTGCCGGTCTGGGCCGTCACCAATTTGATGATGTCGAGTAGGTCGTCGCCATCCAATACGCCATCGTGGTTGGCATCGGCAGCGATGATCTGGTAGGGTGAGCCGAGCGCAGCAATGCCCTGGTAGTGGGCGGCAGAGAGCAGCGCATCGAGGGTGCTAAGACCCTGATGATCAAGCGTATCAAGCGCAGCAGAGAGCAGTACGCCGCAAGCGGGCAGGCCGTTGGTAAAGGCGTAGGCCCCTTCGCTGTCGGTCAGTGTAGTCCAAGTACCGCCGTTGGAACCCGTTTTTTTCAACATCATTTTGACTCCGGCAACGGGCTTGCTTTGAGCCGTTTTGCTGGTTCCGTTGGGTGCTGAAGGCGGTGGACAGGCCCCGATGTTGTCTTGAATAATGACATAGGTGGTGCAGTATCCGCCGTTTCCGTAGCCATCCAGCGACCAGATTTCGACCTCCTGAATGCCGAGTTCCGTGCAGTCGAATGTAACCGAGTGGCTATCGGTCGGAAAGCCCGTGCCAGCGCCAGCCTTGCGGATGCCGATTTTGAGTTGAGCCGTAGGCGTGCAGTTATCGTAGGTTTTTTGGAGAAAATCGCTGTCCCAGAGCGTGATCATGCCAGTCTGCATGATATTGATACTCAGGCCGTTGGTACATACTACGGTAGGCGGCTTGCAATCCTTGGTGATGAATTCGTACTTGCACAGGGCTTCGTTGCCGCAGTTGTCGTTGGCTATCCACTCGATTTTGTGCTTGCCGTAGGGGAAGCCGTGTCCGGGCGGAAATTTGATCTTCCCGCACAGCGTGTCGCCCTTCACGGTGGTCTCGATGGGCCAAGCCGCGGGGTTGCTGCTGCTCAGGAAAGTCTCCATGCTGCCGTTGCCGTCCAAGTCAAGGAAGAGGCGGTACATGAGCATGAGGTTGGTTTTGGAGCAGGCATCGGTGACGCATACGCTCAGCGGGGCGGGGCCTTCGCAGAGGCTGCCGTACTGTGCTGGGTCATTCTCGGTAAGGTCGCAGAAAGTGACTGGCCCAGTGGGGCACCCAATAAATATAGGTGCTACGGGGTCCAAAAACTTGATGACCTGCGTGTATTGCAGGAAGCCATGGTTGTAGTCGTTGCCTTGCGCCCAGGGGCCTATGTCGGTGTTGCTGGGGTTCTCTACAAAGGTCGGTGACATCCAGTTGGGGTCGTAGTCGCACCACCAAATGAGTTTCCAGGTGCGGAGTATTTTGCCGCAGGTGCTGTCGTTGGTGAAAAACACTTGGTCTTTCACCGATACGCCGACGTTGATGTTGCAATTCCCCTGCTTGATGATTTCGGGCCAAGTGGTGTCGGCTGGAGCGGGGCAACCGTACACGGTGCGGTCGTCGGGGAATTTTACGGTGTAGTAGATTTTGCCGAAAGCGACGGTGGAGAGGATTGTTTGGAGCGCGAAGGCGAGTAGCAGTGTCCGCATGAGTAGGAAGGATTGATGAACGGTTAGTGGATCGTCGTCATTATGAAATGGGTCATTTCGCCATTGAGCCGTCCAAAATGACGAACAGCGGCATGACGAATGAAAATTTTCGGACACGAAAGTAAAAAGGGAAATATGGGAGTGGTGTTAAGAATGGTGGAGTGACGGGAAAGCGACATTTCCACCACCCGCCCCATTCAACCCTATCCCCGGCTCCTCTCCTGAAAAGGAGGGGAGCCGTGACATACACCGAGCGTCAGAGTTAAGTCGTGGCGTGTCTCGTCCCCCTCCTTTTCAAGGAAGGGTCGATTGGTGCTGTTTTTTGAAGCGGCAGAGCCGCGAGATATTTGTAGAAAGCCGAGATTTTTAGT
>JAYSUY010000967.1:0-8497 GCA_043718855.1 Saprospiraceae bacterium
ACATCCTCCTTGCCAACCGCAGCCATGTTGCTGGTTACAGATGCTTGGGGGCGAGGCAGAACGCAGTTGAACATCCCACTGGGTGAATCATCCGTACTCCTTCCGACTACTCAGCTGCCCTCCGGCTGCTATGTGGCCACCTTGCTGGATTCCTCCGGCAAGCCGCTTGCTACAAGTCGGTTCGTCGTCCTTCACTAACATTTCTTGACCCAACCCACCGGGCTGTGCCTCCTTGCGAGGCGCAGCCCGGCTTTTCATATCATGCCATGAGTAAGTACATCTTGCTGATCTTGACACTGGCTGTCCATAACCCATGTCTGTTCGCTCAGAAAAACGACTATATGTGGGCACTGGGGGTAAGCCCGAAAGTAAACCCCGAGTTAAAATACCCCCGCTTCTTTTTCAATTTTCACACAGACCCCCCTTCTATTGCACTTAGATCAGATAGCTTGCCAACAGATTGGTTTACATCTTCCTATAGTGATTCCTTAGGCAACATTTTAGTTTTCTCAAATGGGTTAAAGATTTTCAACCGCTATGGCCAGCTTATGGAAAATGGACATGGAATCAACCTTACTTTACACAACTACTATGACAGCACTTACTATAGTTACCCTTTTAACCAAACTGGCTTCTTTTTGGCAAATTTGAACAATCCCTCCATCATATATTTTATTACTTTAGATTTTGGTGAGCACCCTCAGAAAACATTTCACTACTACTACACTGGCCGCCGCTTGGTAGTAGCCACTATTGACCTTGATGCCAATAATGGCGCAGGCAAAGTGATCAAAAAAGATCAAGCCATCATAGAAGGTGTGCTGAACTCCGCCGCCGCAGTGCGGCACGCCAACGGGCGCGACTGGTGGATCATGGCCTCTGATGCTGATGAGAATCGGCATTACCGAGTATTGCTCAGCCCAAAAGGGTTTTCTCCGCCAGTAGTACAGGAGATCGGCACGAAACCTAACCCTGTTGGCAAAAGGATACAAAGCGTGGGCAACTGCTTCTCTCCCTTAGGCCGCTGGTATATTGATAGAAATGACTATTTTGGGTTTAGTATATTTGAGTTTGATCGGTGTTCAGGCTTGCTCTCCAACGAGCGACGAGTGGATTATCCAGCAAATTCCGTTCAGTATCCTGATTATTATCGAAACCTAGCGGGAAGTGGAGTTGTATTTTCACTTGATGATAATTTTCTTTATACTACTTCCTCATGGCAAATGACGGCTTTTCCAAGCCCCATAGGCACTAAGCCTTGGCTCTTGCAGTACGACCTGAGCGCAGACAGTTTAGCAGGATCGGCAGATACGATCAACTATGTCAACCCTTATGATTACTACCCTTATGATTGGGGGAACTCTCAGGTATTTCTGGGTGCAGAGATGGGCCCCGACGGCAGGATATACATTGTTTATCATCGCGATGCTTACTGCTCTATACAGTACCCAAACGTGCGGGGGAAAGGATGCAAATTTTTGTATACTCAACCCCTCTTCAATATTGATATGAATGGAGCCATCCCCTATATGCCCAACTACCGCCTCGGCCCGCTCGACGGCAGCCTCTGCGACACGCTGGGCATCAACAATGTCCCGGTGGCGCACTTCCGCACCGACGACTCGCTCAGCCACCTCAGCCGCTACTTCTACGACCTTTCGCACCACGAGCCAGCCGAGTGGCACTGGGACTTTGGCGACGGCACTATGTCTACTGATACTAACGCGCTGCACACCTACAACAAGCCGGGCGTGTACAACGTGTGCCTCACGGTGAAAAATGTGAACGGCAGCCATACGACCTGCCGCAAGGTGGAGATCAAGCCGTTTTCCAGTGCTGAGGAAGAATATGCACAGCCAGAATCTGTGCGGGTATATCCTAACCCTGCGGCTGAGCAGATCATGGTGCAGTTGCTTTTGCCACAAAGCGCGTTCGGCGGCCCGCTGCGATTCACCCTTGCAGATGCGCTGGGGCGGATGGTGTTGGATACAGAAATCAAGGATGGGCAAACCAAACTTTCGGTCGCTCACCTGCCTGATGGGATGTATTTCTGGCAGGTACACGACGGGCGGAATGTGATTCAGTCGGGCAAAGTGGTCAAGTTGGAGTAAACTCTCACGAAAACCACACATACACCGCCCAAGCCCCGCCATACGCCATGCCGCTCATCAGCACGAACTGGAACACTGCCCAGCGCCAACTGCCCGTTTCGCGGCGCACGGTGGCGAGGGTGCTGAAACACTGCATCGCCAGCGCGTAGAACACCAGTAGCGAGAGCGCGGTGGCTAGCGTATACACCGGCTGCCCGGTGTCGCGGAACGTTTCGGCCTTCATTTTTTCGCGCAGTGTGGCTTTGGAGGCGTTCTCGGTGCGGTCGTTGATGTCGCCTTCGGCAGAACCCATGTTGTACAGCACGGCCAGCGTACCCGTGAATACCTCGCGGGCAGCAAACGAGGTGAGCAGTGCCACACCGATTTTCCAATCGTAGCCCAGTGGCCGGATGGCAGGCTCAATGAACTGGCCCATGCGCCCCGCGTAGGAGGCCTCCAACTGGCGTTGGGCCACCAAGTCTTTTGCAGAAGAAGTGTCTAATTGCATGGTTTTTGCCTCCGTTTCGGCTAAAACTTGTGCTTTCTCCATGGAGTCGCCTGGCCCAAAACGCGACAAAGCCCACAATCCGATGGAAACATAGAGGATGATTTTGCCCGCTCCGGCCACGAACGAGAGTGTTTTTTCCCACACCGTGAGGCCCACATTTTTCCAGTGCGGGATGCGGTACACGGGCAGTTCGATGGCGAGGTAGGAGCGTTCGCGCGAGCGCAGCCATTTTTTCATGGCCCAGCCGGAGAGGAGGGCCGCCACGATGCCCAGCGCGTACATGGCCGCGAACACGACCGTGCGGGCATTCAGAAATCCCCACAGTGTCACCGATGGCACCGCCACCCCGATCAGCACCAAATACACCGGGATGCGGGCGCTGCAACTGATGAACGGCGTGACCATGATCGTGATGAGCCGCTCCTGCCAGTTGCCGATGGTGCGGGTGCTCATGATGGCCGGCACCGCACAGGCCCCGCCGCTGATGAGGGCCACCACGCTGCGGCCATTCATGCCAAAGCGGCGCATGGTTTTGTCAAACATGAACACCACCCGCGCCATGTAGCCCACTTCTTCCAAAATACTGACGAGCAGAAAAAGCAGGGCAATCTGTGGCACAAAGACCAAGATGCCGCTCAGCCCCGTCAGGATGCCGTCGGTCAGCAAGTCTGTGGCCCAACTGGCCGGAAAGTGGAGTTTGATCCACTCGTTCAGCGCAGCAAAGCCATCCTCGATTTTGGTCATCGGGTAGTCGCTCCAATCAAAAATAGCCTGAAAAATCAGCAGCATCACCGCAAAAAAGATGAATGGCCCCCAGAACCGGTTGGTCAGCACGGCATCAATTCGGTCGGTTGGCGTGTCTGGGGACGACGGGGGTTGCTGCACAGCATCCTGCACGATGGGCGTGAAGCGGTCGTAACGATCAAGTGTTTCATCCACCTGAGCGCGAAGCGACTGGAAGTTTTTGGTCTGCACGATGGCCGCCAGTGTATCGCGCTCGTTGTGGGTCAAAAAGCCCAGCCACTCATGGTGGTGGGCCAGCAGCAAAGCGCGATAGGCGTTGTCTGTGCCGAGGTTAAGTTGCACAGCCTCAGCCACCTGCTTCTCCGTCTCGTTGAAGGTATACTTTTGGCTGTTGGCCGTTGGTTGTTGGCTGTTGGCAACCAAAGGCCAACGGCCAACAGCCAAAAGTTTTTCCACTTCCCCGATCAGTTTCTGAATGTTATCGCCCGTTCGGCCGCTGATGGACACAATGGGTACGCCAAGCCGTTCTGTGAGTTTGGCGGTGTTGACTTTGATGCCGTTTTCGGCAGCCAAGTCGCTCATATTCAAGGCCATAATCACAGGGAGGCCAAGATCGAGCAGTTGCGTGAGCAGCAGCAAGTGCTTCTCTAAATGCGTAGCATCGGCCACATACAACACAGCATCAGGGAAAAATGAGTCGTTGGGATTGGTCAGTACCGCCGCCACGATTTTTTCGTCCGACGAAGTAGGGTACAGGCTATAGGTACCAGGTAAATCAACGAGCATCACTTCCTGCCCGCTGGGAAACGCCAGGCGGCCCTCCTTGATCTCTACCGTCACGCCGGGGAAGTTGCCCGTCTTCTGGCGCATACCGGTCAGTTGGTTGAATACCGTGGATTTCCCGCAGTTGGGGTTGCCGATCAACGCAATTTTGAGGAGTTCACCGTCCTTTTTCATACTTCAAGCATAATACTGGCGGCCTCTTCCTCCCGGAGTGCCAACCGCACTCCGTCTGCTTTGATGTAGTAGGCACTGCCAAATGGTGCACGTCGCACCAGTTCAATTCGAGTACCTGGCAGCACTCCCATCGCCGTCAGTTTGCCAGCCAGCGCAGGGTCAGAGAACGCGATGGTGCGGGCACTCTCGTGCTGTTTCAAGTCAGGGATGGTGCGGTGGTGGCGTTGCATGGGCAAGGGCGATGTGGCAAGAAGGGCGCAATGAGAATTTAGACAAAATCCGAATGGCTGCAAAAGTAGCAGGTGCCGCGTTGCCAGTAGGTAAAAACATTGAAAGGATTTTGTCAGGAAAAGCAAGGTGGAGAATAACCAAATCACCCAATCAACGCGAATAATGGGTTAGGGCAAGTGATTGGTTCTCATGCTTATTGACCGGGTGAGTTGAAGTCACCCGTTCAATAAACTATTGATTTGCAATGCCTTCTGATTCCAATCTATTATTCGCGTAAATCAACGCATCACCAGATTCAAGTAGAAGTCCTCCTTTTCTCGCATCACCTGCGCCTCAGCCTCGGTCTTGTCGCCGTAGCCCGCGAGGTGCAGCAGCCCGTGTACCATCACCCGGCACAGTTCGTGGCGAAATGCAACACCGTTGGTCGCGGCATTGTCGGCCACCCGCTCCGAACTGATGAACATATCGCCCTGAATGCCCGCTCCATCGTAAGGAAACGTGATGATGTCGGTGTAGTAGTCGTGGTCGAGGTACTCCACATTGATACCGCGCAGGTACTCGTCGGAGCAGAAAATGTAGGAGATTTCGCCCAACTGCTGGCCTTCTGCATTGGCCACATCGGTCAACCACTTCGTTAGGGCCTGCTCATCGGGCAGGTCGAATTGGACATCTTCAAAGTGGAAGGAAACGGAGGGTTCAGGGATTTCGTCAGGGAGAGATGGGAATTGCATAGGCGGCAAAAGTAAAAAATGTTGAGGCAACCCACTGCATGGCCACCGCACTACAAACTCCCGGCCACAAATTGCAAAAATGTTAAGATTGACGGATAAGAGCGAAAATCAATTTTTGTCATACCTGCCAAAAAACACTTACCTATATTTGGCTATCGAAAACGCTTGTGCGCACATTCGTTTTCGATGACTTGAGTTCACTTTTTCAATTCAGACCACTTTATGAACAACATCTTTAATTTCGCCGCCACGCCCCCACGCCCCCACGCCGCCACGCTTAGCTTCTTGCTGCTGATGGCGCTGAGTTTCTTCCACCCAATCCCGCTCCGCAGCCAGACCTGCAACTTCCCCGTGCAGTGCTTCGATGTGTGCTGCGACCCCGAGTTCTACCGTATTACCGTGCCAGTACCCAACGAGACCTTCGCTCGCGTATCGGCACTCATCCAGCAGGGGCAACTGCTGCCCATGACTGGTACGCCAAACAACGCCACCAACACCCTCCAACGCTTGATTGTTAATCGCCCGCTCATCGTGGACGTTCCCTACACCTTCTTCACCGGCTCGGAGTTGGTGTTCAACCAGAGTACCGCAAATCTGGATGTGCAGTCCACACTCACGTTGCGAGGCACCCACTTGCATGGCTGTGAGGTGGTGTGGGATGGCATATATGTCCGTGATGGTGCATTCCTATACGCCTACAACAACTGCATCGAAGACGGGCGAAGGGCCATCCGCCTCTTAGATGGTGCTCGTTACGAGCTGGTGAGGAACAATTTTCAGCGCAACCTTGTGTCCATCTTTGGGGGCAATCCCGACCCCAACGGTACAGTGGGCACCAACCTTTGGCAGTTGGGAAATGGCATTGTGGGCAACAACATCTCTGGGCTTGCTCCGCTGCTCCAGACCACAGAAGGGGCCACGCACCCGTTTCACGGCATCGAGATTTACTCGGTGAACGAAATGTCCATCGGTTTGCCAGGTACTAATCCTGTGCTCCGAAACGTCATCCATGACTTTGGCGCTACTTCCACTTTTGGAGTGTCGGGCAGCGGTTCCATTGGCATCACCTCGATCAATTCCAACCTGACGGTGAATAATACACAGTTTTTCAACATCGGTATGAACACCCATACCGTAGGTGGCACCGCCATCGATGCCCTCAGCAGAGGGCTACAGTACGAACTGAATGTGAACGGTTTAGGCGGCCTGCAAGCATCTGCTGCCACTTTCAACAACTGCGAAACCAGCGTCCGCTCACAAGACAATATCTTGAGAGTCAGGCACTGTCGCCTTGATCGGGGCGTAGAACACATCCGGGTGAATTTCCCCAATTTCCCCCACCGGTTCACCGTCACCAACAACTACTTCGAGAACTACCAACACTTGGCGTTGTCCTCCAACCGAGGTGTTTACCGCAGCGGAACGGTAGAGAACAACACTTTTGAGGACGACAATTCGGACCTTCCGCTGCTGGCCACCGGAGTATCTACCCGTAATGGAGTGAATGCAATTGGAGTCATTTCGCAACCTTCGGCCACGACCAACTTCCTCCGCATCCGCTACAACCATTTCTTCGACCGCCAGAAAAATTTCCCAAGCATAGTTAATGGATGGGGAGATATTGGCGTGTCGCTGGAAAACGTGCGCCATGTGGCAGATGTGGACGACAACGACTTTAGCCAAGAACACATCAATTCAGGGTTCTACTCCTATCAAGGTGTACGGCTTCAGAGTTCTGCATTCAACCAAATCCGTTACAACACCCTCTCGGGAATAGCCAACAACCCCACCCCAGATCCACTCATCTTTCCTTCGGGAATGGTTGCTATTGACGTGATTGAGTCAGGCAACAACACCTTCCGATGCAATGTATTGAGCAATGTGCGGGACGGCTTGCGGTTCATGGCCCCAACTTGCAATGGCTCTGTCATTTACGGCAACTCGATGACCAACCACAACAATGGCCTCCGCGTGATGGAAGGCACAGTAGTCGGCCAGCAAAAAGACCGCTGGAACAGCTGGCCAGGGGCCAGTGGAACGCCCGAAGCAATTTTTGAGGGAAGTCCAACCCCTAATCAATTGCTTATGTCTAAGTTTGAGATACAGTTTATTGAAGACATCAATAGCCCGGACCCTCTGCGCTGGCCTAAACCTCGCGTACCCGCAATAGGGTGGTTTAGTCAATCTGCCACAGCACCGCCCACAAACCCGGTAGATTTTTGTTCCCGTGACAATGGGGAAGAAATCAGGCCACTCACCACCAGCGACGACTGGGTACTTGCCAATGACTACCCGGCCTACAAAGGTTACACCGCCACCCAATGGGAAGCCGCCTACCTGCTCTACGACCGGCTCCACACTTGGCCTACATTGCGGGTGCCCGGCAGTGCCGCAGCAACCTTTTATACCAATCAAAGCAGCACCAACATCGGCAAACTGCACAATGCCATTGAGCAGTACGGTGCCATCGGTGCCGTGCCAAGCAGCATCGAGGCATCTTTGGATGCCAACTATGCCCAAACTGGCAACACCTTAGAGCAAATAACAGCCAAGCACGAAGCCATGGCAATAGTGAGTTCGGTGAGCGAACAAGATCAGATTCTGCAAGACTTGCAGGCTTTGGGTGCACAACTGCAAGCATTGGCGGCCAACAAAGCCACGCTGAGCGCGACCCACCTGAGCGAGCGCAGCAACAAAATTGCTGCTTTGCAAACCTACTTGGCTGCGATCACGACAACCAATGTGCCAGAGCAAAACCTGAAATCGGTGTTGACTATTCTGACTGACGTAATGGCCGTCAATGCAGGCGACACTTACACCACTGCACAAACATCCACTTTGGAAGGTATAGCCGCCCAATGCCGCTACGCTGGCGGCTACGGTGTGGTGCTAGCCCGCATCGCATTGAAAAGGAACTTGGCGACCTACAACGATGAGGCCATGTGCCCGCCTTTGGGCGGAGCGCAGGGTGGCAGTGAAGACCGTGGCCAAGCCGCTGACCGCTCGGCCACGGCCCTGAGCCTCAGCCCGAACCCCGCCACTAACACCCTGCAAGTTGGTCTGCCCAGTGCGACCTTCTCCAAAGGGCAGCTGCAAGTGTGGGATATGTTGGGCAGTCAGGTACGCTCACTGGCCCTCCAGCCGGGCAGCAACACGGCAACCGTCGACCTTTCTGGCCTGCCGGACGGCAACTACCTCCTCGAAGCCATCATAGACGGCCAGCGTTTAGCCGTTCA
>JAYSUY010000968.1:0-1085 GCA_043718855.1 Saprospiraceae bacterium
CAAAACTCGCGGCCAACGCCACCGTGTACCAGTCGCGGCTGCGCCAAATGCAGGGCGGCCAAGCGTTTCTGGATATTGAAAAATCGAAACTCGTGCTGCTCTCCCCCGCCGACGGCTATGTGCAGCAGGTGGGCGCGACGGTCAACGAATTGGTGCCGAGTTTCCGCGAACTCTTCCGCATCAGCCCCCGCAACCCCGACCGGGTGATCGGCTTCCTGCACGAGAGCGCCGAAGTGCCTTTCCAACTCGGCGACACGGTGACGCTGGGCTCTATGGGTCGCGTGGGCGTGAGCAGCCGGGCCGTACTGCACGGGGTCAGCCCTAAGTTGGTGGAACTGCCCTTCCGGCTCCGAAAATTCACCGAGATGCGCACTTGGGGCCGCAAGGTGTACATCCAACTGCCCGCCGACAACCCGTTTTTTATCGGGGAAAAAATTTTGATCACCGTCAACTCGAAGCCACAATGAACCCAATTGCATCGGCCCTTAGTGAGGCGGTGACTGCCAGTCACCGCCTCACTAACCTGAGCGTGAGAAAGTTGACAACTTTTGAAAAGTTGTCAAATTTGGTGCGCTCTCCAAACTTTTGCCGTGCGCGAGGCTTGCGCCCCCGCACTCTACTGTTCATCCTCTGTATGGGCATTCAACTGAGCGGACTCACCGCCCAAAAAGTCACCTCTGCCGACCTCCTCCAATCCGCCACCGCTGACGAACGCATCGTGTTCAACCAGCAGACCATCGCCTACGCCCGCAGCCTGCGCTACCGCGTGCCGCTCATCCGCAAGGTGGAAGCCCGCGTCGGCATCAACGGCAGCACACTCGGCGACACACTGTTTGGCACTATCCACAACGAAGATTTTTACGGCTTCGTCATCTCGCCCAACAGCCTGCGCGAGCGGCGGCGGCAGACCGAATTGCAGACCGCGCAGGTGGGTATTTACGAAAACGAACGCGCTGTGCTGCTCCAACAGGTCGTCTTCGACCGCTGCCAAACGCTTGTTGCCCTGCATTTTGCGCAGCAACTCGATACCTCGCGCCGCGAACTGCTGCGTCTGCTCAGCAAAAAAGAAAACCTCCTCCGCGAGA
>JAYSUY010000969.1:0-8489 GCA_043718855.1 Saprospiraceae bacterium
TGTCAAAAGGGCTGCCTAAGTTTTTACCTTATGCGAATTCCATCAGCCCACCGAGCAGCAAGCGAGGGTGGATAAATGCCTCACACCGAAGTATGCTGCGCCATCTCCCAGCCTACAATCGCTGTTTTACGCGTCTCGCCCCAGTGGTAGCCGCCCAGTTTCCCGGTGCTTTGGATGACCCGATGGCATGGGATCAGAAACCCCACCGGATTGCTGCCCACTGCCGTACCCACTGCTCGCACCGCCGCC
The DNA here is from genome assembly GCA_043718855.1 of Saprospiraceae bacterium. Taxonomy (GTDB): domain Bacteria; phylum Bacteroidota; class Bacteroidia; order Chitinophagales; family Saprospiraceae; genus M3007. The sequence goes on from JAYSUY010000969.1 coordinate 250, forward strand.
GGGCTGTCGATGCTCTGCGCGATTTGTCCGTAAGTCGTCACTGCGCCAGGCGGGATGCGCAGCAGGGCTTCCCAAACCTTCAACTGAAAATTGGTGCCTTGTGCCAGCACCGTGAGCCGATGCCGCTGGCTGGGGTCGGGTGCAAAAATCTGTTGCACCACCGGCTGAGTCTGGTCAGGTGCATGGATGAGTTCTGCGAAGTGCCATTTCTGCCGAAAAGCCTCGAATTCCGTACGTTTTCGGTCTTCATCCACAAAACTCAGCCCGCACACGCCCCGGTCGGCCACCGCCACGAAGCACAAGCCGAACGGTGTATTGTGGTAGCCGTACTGGATGCGTAAGCCCAAACCACCCTCCCGAAACACGCCCGGCGTGACGCCTTCGATGGTCACAAACAAATCATAGACCCGCGACTGGGAGGACAACCCCACCTCGTCTGCCGCTGCTTGCAGGTTGGGTAGCGCGTAGATTTTGTCGCGCAAATAATCGAGCGTCAGGAACTGCATGAACTTCTTGGGGCTGACTCCTGCCCACTCCGTAAACATCCGCTGAAAATGTTCGGGCGAGAGGTGTACCTGCTGGGCTACTTCGGCGAGATCGGGTTGTTGTCGGAAGTTATGGCTCAGAAAATCAATGGCTTGCGCCACCCGTTCGTAGTGGAGATGCTGTGGATGCATGACTTGTTTTTTTGACAAAGGTGGGGGCAGGGGCGGCGTGGGGGCAACCCGAAACTTGCGGAGTTGTGGCGGCGCGGGTCGGCAAAATGAACCAGACAAGATGAAAGGCCCGGTGGGGTGGCTTGGAGAGGCCAGAAGAGCCCACAAAAAACTTGCATGGTTGGGATGTATGATTGTTCTTGATTCTACTTTGTTAGATTAGTCATAGAAAATACCTGTTCAAATCTGTGCTGCTTGCATCTGTGTTCCAATACGCGGCGTGGTAGCACACAGATGACACGGATGCAAGCAGCACAGATTTTGTAGATTTCTAAAGCGAAAAAGTAGAATTAAAGCAGCGACAAAAACCTGATCGATAACCATACTGCTGGACATTTTTCACACAACGCCACAACGTCACAACGATACGAAACCCAAAGCACTTGAAATCAACTTGTTGTGTCGTCGTGGCGTTGTGTGAAACCAAAATGTCCAGTAGCATAATCGATAACTCCATACCCTACTACTTTACAATGATGAATCGCCCGCCAGATACCGCTCCATCTGCTCGTCTGAACATCAGGAAATAATTGCCCTGCGGAAAATGTTTGGTGCGTAAAACGACTTCCTTACCGGGAGCAACCTGAATATCTTGAGTCAGGATGCGCTGCCCGATTGGATTGAAAATTTCTACGCTACCGAGTACCCATTCGTCTCCTGCAAAAACGATATTCAGCACTTCGTCAGCCGGATTGGGGTAGAGCGCGAACTGGATTTTGCCGGAACGTTCCCCGTCCATATCACCAAATACTGGCTTTACGGAACTGACATTCGTGGAGTCGTCTACTACGCCATCACAGTCGTCGTCAAGCCCATTGGCAATTTCGGTGGCGTTTGGGTAGATTGCGCTGTTGCTGTCATTGCAATCGGTGGAATTGACCACAAACGCTGAAGGCTGTGTGCAAGATTGAACACTTGCCGATGCATTGCCGTAGCCATCGCCATCGGCATCCGCATACCAGATTGCACCCACGTTTTCGTCAATCAGGCTGTCGCAATCGTCGTCGTAACCATTGCAGGCTTCTGTTGCGCCGGGGTAGATTTGACCATTATTGTCATTGCAATCCGTAGCGTCACTGACGTAGCCGACTGATGCGCTGCAAGCCTGTATACTGACGGAGGCGTTGCCGTATCCATCGCCGTCTACATCGGCGTATAAAGTGATGGGCGTGGACGGAAATCTGATGCTCCAAGCCTCCAAACTACCGCCGTCCTCATAAAGATCGATTACGGTCAATGTCCATATCCCGTTCGGGTTTTCGCCGTCGAAAGCGTACAATGGCGATAGTGGTTTATAGGTCCCGTTGTTGATCGGTGGACAAGGAAAAGTGCCATAGTTGGCCGTTGATTCGTCATCGAAATTGATTAGGATATCATCCTGATCGCCACAGATCGATTGCAGCAAAGTAACTTCCGTGCCTTGCGGGCTTTTTAATTTGACCGCCAAATCGGCAATCCAGATATGGGAAATGTTGAGGTTCAAAACATCCAAATCCAGCACAGCAGTTACCGGACTGTTGACGGTGAGGGTAGAGGTGATGGTCTGCCCATCTGGTATAGGCACAGGTACGTTGGTGCTGGCAAGGACGTTCGGGATGTCGTCCACAATGCCGCTACAGTCGTCATCAATCCCGTTGCAGATTTCGATTGTGTTCGGGTTAGCGGAGCCGTTTTGGTCGTCGCAGTCGGTCGAATTGGTCACGGTCGGGCCGGTGTAGTTGCAGCCCACGTTTGCGCCACCGAAGCCATCTCCATCGAGGTCTTGAAACAAAAACGAGGGCTGGTCGCCAGAAACGACATTTGATGCGGTGCCGCTCATCGCCATATTTAGGACAGATGCCACGCCGTAGGAGCTTGCCAAATTCGAGAAATTCGACACCACCAGGTTGTCACCGTAAGGCTGTCCGGTTTCAAAATCGTAGTAGGCTTTCAACTCAGGTTCGTTGCCGATGGGGTAACAAACCAGGTCCTGCTTCAACTGATCAACGGTACGAACTACGCTCCAAATCTTGATTTCGTCCAACGAACCATTGAAATTGTCCCACGCGCCGTTCTTCCCAGCACCAAAAATCAGGTCGGTTGTGTTGTCGCCTGGTTGAGCGGAGGAGGAACCGTAGGTTTGGTTTTGGACAAAACTTCCATTCAAATAAAAATCAACGGTTCGGTTGGCAGTCGCACGGGTGATCGTGACATTGGTCCATTTTCCCGGCTCCAGATTGTTGGGAAAAATCATGTCCACCGTGTTGTCGTAACCGCAGCAATCGTCCGAGTGTTTGTATCTGATTTGGCTGTTGCTCAAACCGACGATAAATTCACGACCGTTGAAAATCAAGGTCTGTTCGCCATTCAAAATATCTGGTTTTATCCAAAAAGATATAGTCAAATCGCCAGACAAGGCCTGGCCATTTTGCCCGACAGCGAGGTGGTCATTCACCCCATCGAAATGCACCCCACGACGGCAGGGATTCGTATTGATGGAAATTGGAAGCACCTGGTCGTCCGAAGCGCCACAGTTATTTACTGCCTTTACTTTCAAAGTGCCGCCGGTGCCGTTGGCCGTTACGGTGATGCTCGTGGAGGTCGAATTCCCCGTCCATCCGCCTCCCGGGGGAAGCGTCCAAATATAACTCGTCGCGCCTGCAACGGGGGCAATCGAGTAAGTCAAAGTCGAGTTTGCGCAAATCAGCGAACCGCCCGAAATCGCGGCAGGTGTGTCGGGTGCAGCGGAACTACAGTTTATTTTCAAAGTGGCTACCTCCGACGTGTCGCGGAGACAGTTGTTCGATACAATACAGCGAAACGTGCGGCCATCAAGCGATAGCGTCGCCGAAGGAATGGAATACGTTGCTGCGGTCGCCCCGGAAACGATAGAGTACGTCACGCCGCCGTCGCTGCTTTCTTGCCACAAATAGGCCGTCGTGCCACCGTCATTCGAAACCGCGACGGAGAATTCGAGCGCTACGTCTTGGTTGACCGTCTGCGAAATGGGCTGTGTGGTGATGGCCACCACAACGGGGGCGACCGCAATGGTTTGCGCAGCGGTTGGGTCACCGCAGGCATCCGTACCCGTCACGCTGATAGTACCCGAAGTGGCAGTGGGCTTTACAAAAAGCATATTTCCAAAATTCGTCATCGACCAGCCCGCCGGAGTCGTCCACGACCAAGTGGCGATGTTCGAATTGGGGGTTACAAAATAAGTGTAGTAGTTGTCCACGCAAGGTGCTGCCGGGCCAGTGATGCTGCTCAAAGTTTGGGCCGAGCAGGGCGAAGTCAAGGTTGCAGCGGCGGTAGATTTTATATCGCAGCCGTTCGAGACGTAGCATTTGAATTGCCAGCCATTCTGTCCACTGGTAGCGACGGTAAAACTGTATACATTTTCTGTAGCGTCGGCGATTTCAGAAAAAGTAGAACCGCCGTTGGTGCTGCGATACCATTGATACGACAGGTTATTGCCTGAAACTGCAACGGTAAAAGTAGCCGCCTGACCGATGGCAACGGATTGGTTGGCGGGGTTGGTCGTGATGGAAACTGGGCCGTTCGCGCAAATCGGGCAATCGACGATGTTGACCGTCGAGAGGCTGGTGCGCACACCATTTTGCAGGATTCCATTGTTTCCATTGGCTGTTTTATCTATAAAAGTACCCGTACCCGCTGAACAGGCGCCACAATCCTGACTGCTCACCGGATAGTAAGCGAGTAAACCGCTTTCATTGCCCACCAGGGTGCAGTGCTTCTTTTCATTGATCTGGTTGGCGGTACGGGCGACGTTCCAGATGCGTATCTCGTCCATGCTGCCACCGAAATTCAGCCCCCCACAAACAATATTCCCGATGCTGATTTTTGCCGGATTGTTAAAATTCTGGGCGGAAAAAGCGCTCAGGTCTAACATGCCATCGACGTAAAATCGAAGGCTTGTGCCGGAGCGAACAAAAGCGATATGGTGCCAGTTGCCATTTGCCAACGTGTTGTTTGTGCCGGTAATATTCAGATATCCACTGCAAGTATTTGAGGTAGAAAACTCTGCCCTGAGGCGCCCGTTATCAATGAAAAAATTCCAAAAATTATCGCAGTTGCAGATCGGTCGTTTGCCGATGAGTACACAGTTGCTGTCAGTCGTTTGCGTCCACATTTCAATTGTAAAATCGCCCGTGCCGAAGTTGCCCAGTGCTGGGTCCAGTATTTCAACCTGATCGTCTATGCCGTCCAATTGCAAGGCGTTGGCTTTCACAATCGGTGTTCCATTGGTTTCAATATTGAAATCAGCATTGGAAACATCGAAAAAAATGTTGCCCACGGCCTCTATTTTGATGCGGGATTTATTGGAGCAGATTCCGGCGGGTAAGGCAATGATTTCTGAACCGTCGTTAGGCGTGTTTGCTGCCAAAACGTGGGTATAGTTGTAGCCACCATCAAGGGAGAGGCTGATTTTTACATTTTTGCAATTGACGTTGGCATTGTCTGTATTGGCCACTTCCCAAGTGATGGTCTGGCTGCTGCCCGCTTGCCAAGTAACACAGGTATTCGGAGCGCTGACCAAGAATGGCCCGGCCGAGCCATCCACTTCAAAACTGACCTGTTCGTGCGTCGTACCTCCTGCGCCCGGATGGTTGTCGCGGACGTACATCCGGTATTTGATGTTGCGGGCGTACGTCGGGAGGCGTTCGTTTACCGTAGACGTGTTTGATAAAATGTCAGAAAGTTGCGGAATGGTGCGGCGTGGAGAGGCCGAAGGATTGAATATCCGTGCAATCGGCACATTGCCGTCGGCGGGGGTCGGCGGTGTTTGGATGGAAATGGTGGATGCCGTAAAATCAATATTTCGGATGTTGACTTGCTCCCAGGAGTAGGTCAGGTTATCTCCGTCAGGGTCGCTTGCCGCGCCAACAAGTTCAAAAGGCGTTGAAATCGGGATGTAAAAACCGTCCGCAGGTACGCTCGAAGTGGGAATGTGGTTGCCCGTCTCGAGCGTTTTGTAGCAAGTTTGGGCGTTGATGTGGTTGGTCATTTCGATTTGCGAATAGACCCCAAAGTAATTCTCATCACCGACGGGCAGGATGTTGTCTATGCCGCAGATGTTGGCATAAGACATGATCGTAGTGCCTGAGCCGTACTCGTTGGTGCCGAATTGGCCGTTGTTGGATGGTCCGCAACTTGTCCAAGTATGGTTGGCATCAAACTGGTGTCCGATTTCGTGGGCGGTGACCCTCAGGCTCCAAAATGCGCTAAAATTTAAGGCTTTGAAGTCGCCACAAATCGTGGGTTTACCCGCCGCACAACAAGCACCCGTGACGAAGATCAGGCCCACATCGAACCCATCCTGGCCGATGAGTTGGTTGATAACAGCAATGTTTTCGTTGGCTGCTTCGCCGCCACCTAAAGCCGTGAATGGGTCGGTGGCACTGCTCATGAAAATGATGTTTTCCTCCTTGACAGGCAGGACAAATCGGACGGATAAATCGCGCTCATAGATCACATTCAATTGACCTAAAAAGGCAACTAAAGCGGCAAGTGCCTGCGCTTTTGTCGTCCAGCCATAGTTTTCGGAGAGTTTACCCGGTATGGTCATGGCCAGTCTGAAAACGCGCAACACGTCGCCTGTTTCGTTCGGGCCAGCAGGCATCCCGTTTTTATGTACGGCATCGGAGGGCGCAGTCGATCCTTCCCACAGGCAATTGAAGGGTTGTTGCAGCGAGGGGTCGTCTTTCCCCCAATAACTGAGGTAAATGGAGGGGGAATTTTTCAAGACTTTACGGATGTACACCTCCTGCCCAAACTGCTGTGAAGTAAAAAACGCCCCAAACTCATCGGGACTTACCGACATGCGTCCGTTCGCGAAGGGGTCATCTACACCTTTCAAAATATAGGTTTTAATCTCCGGGAATTTTGCCGCCAATTCCGGCTCCATCAAGGGGCTTTCCCAGATTTGAAATTTTTGAAAACTGCCATCTGGAAGTGGCAAGTCAATGATCGTTGTTGCATTCCGGGTGTCGCTGATCTCTTTTTGGGCGGTTTTGCCAAGGCTCTGCATGGTCGCCACGTCGAGTTGCAGGAGGATGCCTTTTTCGAGGTCTGGCAGATCGGGGGTGTGCTCTGTTTTTGCCAGGTTTTTACCCAGCGGGGCTGGCGACCAGGGGTTTGTTTGGGCTTGCACATGCCCTGCGAAAAGCAAAGCGGCGAAGAATAGCGCGATTTTAGAGGTTGAATATTTTGGTGAAAACTCAACAATACGTGAAATTAGAGACTGGCGGTAGACCTTCATGTAGCGGGAAAAAGTGTAAGATTTGAAATGGAGGCAATGTCACTTTTTTTAGGTCATGTCGGGCCGTCCAGAAACAAATAAAAAAAACGTACAAACTTGGCTCATATTCCAAAATCGATGAAAATCAATGACTTACTTCACTTTTTTGTGGTGAAAATGCTGGGGATGCATGGCTTGTTTTTTTGATAAAGGTGGGGGTGGGGGCGGCGTAGGGGCAACCCGAAACTTGTGGAGTTTGAGTGGTATGTGTGAGCAGAATGAACCGGGCAAGGGGAAAAGCCCGGTGGGGCAGGACATGAAAAATGGCAACTTTTGCCGTATTTTTGTGTCAAAATTTGATGATGCAGTTCGTAGATATAAAAAACGACATCGCGTTTCGCAAGATTTTCGGCAACGAGCAGAAAACGGCTCCGCTCATCTCGTTTGGAGTTGGAAGGAGATCTCCAAGTGATCAGCGTTTCCATTGCCAACCCTTACCAGTTCCCACGCATCGCAGGAGAGAAAGCAACTATCCTCGATGTTCGAGCAACCGACCAATCAGGTAGAAAATTCGTGGTGGAAATGCAGGTCGCTGACAAAACTGGATTCGACAAGCGCGTCCAATATTACATATCAAGGGATTACTCCATGCAGATAGATAAAGGAGAAGACTACCCACTACTGCATCCTGCATACTTCATTGGGATTCTTGATTTTCCTTTTGGTACAGATACTGATTACCACACCCGGCATTTGATCATGAACAAGGTGACCAACGAGCATTTGCTGAAAGATATTCAGTTCTCTTTCATCGAATTGCCCAAGTTCACGAAGGAAATGCCCGAATTGGATACACCAATTGACAAATGGACTTATTTTATCAAGCATTCAGAAGAACTTCATGTCATCCCTGATTTTGCTAATGAAGATGAAGGTTTGAAAACTGCTTTCATTGAAGCAGATAAGTACCAATGGAGTAAAGAAGAGTTGAAGGCTTATGATAATGTGGGCATTAAAGAGCAAGATGAGCGGGGTGAAAAAGAAATCGTTGCAAAAAAAGCAAAAGAAGAAGGCAGAGAAGAAAAAGAGGCAGAAATGATACTTGAAATGAATAAAGAAGGATTTAGTATTCAACAGATTGCGAAAGTATCAAAAAAAAGCGAGCAAGAGGTTGTGCAAATCATTGGCAATCAAAGCGGTAAATAGAATCATCCAACTGTGTGTGGTTGCCTATGCCATCTAAACGTCGTCACAGCATCTATACTTACGTTCAGCAAATAGCCCCC
>JAYSUY010000970.1:0-3027 GCA_043718855.1 Saprospiraceae bacterium
ATCCGGGTTTTATGAATGAATGTGGAAGCAACCCTGAAGGGGTTGAACTTAGATTGATTTACACCTAAAATATTCACGCTCAACCCCTTCAGGGTTGTATGAAACCCACAACAAAATTCTCTCGGATTGCATCCGGGGCTATTCACGTTCAACCTTTTCAGGGTTTTGCGAAAGTCCTATTTTCAAAAAAAAATTTATCCCCATACAACGCCCCTGCGTTTGCCGCTCCTCTTTGTGTTGTAACCTTGAGGAGCAGCAATTTTCAACAGCAAAACGTGACCGAACACCAACTCATCCAGGCTTGCCTTGCCAACGACCGCAACGCCCAGCGGCTGCTCTACGAGCGGTACAAACGGGCGATGTTTACCCTCGCCCTGCGGGTGGTGGGCAACCATGAGGTGGCGGCGGAGGTGCTGCAAGACACTTTTTTGAAGGTGTTCCGCCACCTTCCCGATTTCCAGCAGCGCAGCACACTGGGCGCTTGGATGAAGACCATCGTGGCCCGCACCGCCATCACCCACCTGCGAAAAAAAAGACTGCCCACCGAGTCGCTGGACTACCGCTCCGATGCGGACCCGCTGGATTGGGGCAGTTCGCCGCTCGACACGGAGTACCTCGAACGCGCCATCCAGAACCTGCCCGAAGGCTACCGCGCCGTGTTCGTGCTGGCCGAGGTGGAAGGTTTTTCGCACCGTGAAATCGGCGACCTGCTCGGCATCTCGGAAGGCACCTCGAAGTCACAACTTTTTTACGCCAAAAAACGCCTGCGCGAAACCCTCACTCTGGCATGAAAGAACTGAACCACAGCACCCTGCGCGAGGCCCTGCAAGCCTTGCCCGACTACGAGCCGCCGCTGGTACTCTGGGACGACATCGAGATGGCTCTCGACTCGGAAGACGCGCTCGCCGAATCCGTGCAGGCACTGCCGCAGTACGAACCGCCCGACGCGGTGTGGCAGCACCTCGAAGCCCAATTAGACATCGCTGAACCCCGGAAAGCCCTGCGGCTGGAGCCGCTGCTCCGCCCGCTCCGGCGGCGGCAGTGGTGGGCAGCAGCAGCGACAATTGCCCTGCTCGTGGTAGCCTGGTGGTTGCTGCGCCCAACAGCCAGCGAGGGAGAGTTAGTGGCTGTGCAGATCACCCAAGAAGCCGTGAACACCGAGGTGCAAGCCGCTGCCTACGAGCGTGAAGATGAGGGCTTCGACCTTGTGGCAATGCTCTGTGAAAGCAAAGCCCCCGTGTGCGAAGAACCTGATTTTAAAATACTTAAATCCGAATTAGACGACCTCACCCTTGCCAAAAATGACCTCCGCACCGCCCTCGGCCAATACGGCGACGACCCCGACATGGCAGCCCAACTCGTGCAGATTGAGCGCGAACGCAGCGAGGTGCTGCGCCAGATGATGCAGATGATTTGAACTGTTGGCTGTAGGCTTTTAGCCGTTAGCCCCAGCCAACAGCCAATGGCAAATAGCCAACAGCCTATCGCGACTATGCAAGCAAAAACCTATTTCATCGCCCTGCTGCTGCTCAGCGCAACGGGAGCGGCCGCCCAAGCCACGCTCCAAGTGGTCACCCAAACGGTGCAAAAGAACCTCCGCTGGAAGCCCGGCAGCGAAGTCGAGATCATCTGCGAAAAAGCAGAAATCGAAGTCGAAGCCGCCGACCAGCAGCAAGTGTCCGTCAGTGCCGAACTCAGTGCCCGCCACCCTCGGCTGGATAGCGCACAGGCCGATGTGAAAGCCTGGAAATTCGTGACTTCCACCATCGGCAAAAAAATCTACATCCGTGCCTACATCGGCTTCTCGGCGGGGCAGTTGCTGCCGGCATCCAACCTGAAAGCCCGCCTCCGGGTGCTGGTGCCGAAGGGCTGCGCCGTCACGCTCAACAACAAGTTTGGCAAGGCTAGAGTGGAGAAAATTACCGGGGCTGTGCGACTCACCGGCGAGTTCTGCGCCTTCACCCTCCGCGACGTGCAGGGCAGTGTGCGGGTGCAGAGCAGTTACGGCAACGTGGATGGCAGCCGCCTCACCGGGTCGGTGGAGGTGCAGAGCAAGCGCAGCGACGTATCGCTCAGAGGCCTCGGCAGCAACTGCACCGTGCGCAGCGAGTACGGCGCGGTATCCGTAGAAGCCAGCGCCCAAACTGGCAACCTCTCGGTGCAGGCCACCAAGTGCGACGTGACGGTGGACGCTCCTGACCCGCCGCGCCACAACTTCCAACTCCGCACCACCTACGGCGACTTGAATACCCCGACCAACCTCCATTTTGACACCAAAGGCAGCAGTGGAAACACCCGCCAAGCCGCCCTCCAGCAAGGCGCAGGGTGGCCCAGCGTGAACATCGAAACAAATTTTGGCAAAATCACAGTCCGTTGAATATCCGTTTTTTATGAAAAAAATAACGCTACTCGCCACCCTCGCCCTCGCCGCATTTTCGGCCTTCGGCCAAACGCCCGACACGACCTACACCACCATCGGCCAGACCTCGGAGGCGTTTGAAAAAACGCGCTTCATAGATCGCTACGACCACGTTTTTGGCACCCAAATGCCCACCAAATTTTTGCTGAAGTGGAACACGCTGAACCTCCTGCCGATCATCACACAAGGTAGAGAATACAATCAGGGGCCGCAGAGGGAAGATATTTTGTTCAATGCCACCTTTGACCTGCGAGCAGAGGCAAAACTGGCTCCAATGCTGAGCCTGCAAGCGGCGGGGACATTTTACCGCCAGCCTTTAACGGTGTTCGCCCGGGGCAGTCACGCGATAGACATTCGTCTGGAGCCGCGCTGGTACTTTGATATGCCGCGCCGCATCCGAGAGGGCAAAAGCGCCAACAACCTGACGGGCAACTACATCGGGCTGGAAGGGCGCAGATTTTGGTTCAACAACAACGCATACAATACCTTCGAGACCAACAGCCTGAGCCTACGCTTCGGGATGCAGCGCCGCCTGTGGCGCTACGGCTTTTTTGACCTGAGTTACGGTGTGGGGTATCAGTCCGGCCTGTACCGGTACGAGGTGGGGG